>DASYXE010000026.1:0-3661 GCA_035935375.1 Gemmatimonadaceae bacterium
CAGCGCAGCGCTTCCCCCAGCGAGCGCCAGCGAGCGCTTCCCCATTCCCCAGGTGTCTCTCTCTTGACAACCGAGAGCAAACCCCATAGAGTCTCTCTACTCTATTATCTAGAGGAACGACCGTGGCGCTTGGCGAGAAAGGCGGCGACATGCTCCAGGGCACCCTGGACATGCTCATTCTGAAGGCCCTGAGCCTCGAGCCCATGCACGGCTGGGGCATTACCGAGCGCATCGGGCAGTGGTCGAATGCCGTGCTCGAGGTGAACCAGGGCTCGCTCTACCCCGCGCTCTACCGCCTCAAACGCCAGGGTTGGATCACGTCCTCCTGGAAGACCACCGAGAACAATCGGCGCGCACGCTACTACGAGCTGACCCCGGACGGCCGGCGCCAGTTGGCCGAGGAGCATCGGGCGTGGACGCGGGTGGCGAGAGCGATCGACTTCCTGATGGCAATGTCCTGACGCGGCGGAGCATACACAATGCAATCCTGGCGGCGACGACTGCTCAGCGCATGGCGTCTCCTCACGGGCACGGCGCGACGCGGCGACGATGAGCGCGAGATGCTCGAGGAGATGAAATTCCACCTCGAGATGTCGGCGAAGAAGCGCGTTGCGTCAGGCGATCACCCCGACGCGGCCCGACGGGCGGCCCTCCTCGCGTTCGGCGGCGTCGAGCGGTGGCGTGAAGCGGCGCGCGACGAATCGAGGAGCAACACGCTCGAGAGTGTCGGGCGCGATGTGCGGTATGCACTGCGCGGTCTCGCCCACAATCGAACCTTCGCGTGCGCCGCCATCGTGACCGTGGCGCTCGGCCTCGCCGCAGCGGGCACGGCGTTCACGATGGTCGACTCGCTCTTCCTGCGGCCACTGCCCGTGCGCGATGGCAGTCGACTCGTGCGTGTGAATTTCCGGATCGATGGTGAGCGCGAACCGGTCGGCCTGCCGGCCGTCGCGCTCCTGCGGCGTCGCGTGCCTGCGTTCGACGCCGTGATCGCCGACGTAGGGCGCAACGTTTTGCAGGTGCGCGTCGGCGATCGGGTGAGCCAGCGCTTCGGCGCCTTTGTCACCGCAAACTCCTGGAGTGTGCTCGGCTTGCATCCACTCCTCGGGCGGTTCTTCACCGCGGCAGAAGACAGCGTGCCGAACCGCGACGCCGTGGCGGTAATCAGCTCGGCTTACTGGCACGCGCAGTTCGGCGACGATCCGCACGTGCTCGGTGCGCACGTGCGCGTTGGCACGCGCGACGTCGAGATCATTGGCGTGGCCGGCGAGGGATATCAAGGCACGAGTGTGGGCGGCTCGCCGGTCGATCTCTGGCTGCCAATGATGATGGCCGAGATCAAGGGCTATTCGTGCGTGAACGTGGCGCCGTGC
The DNA here is from genome assembly GCA_035935375.1 of Gemmatimonadaceae bacterium. Taxonomy (GTDB): domain Bacteria; phylum Gemmatimonadota; class Gemmatimonadetes; order Gemmatimonadales; family Gemmatimonadaceae; genus JADGGM01. The sequence goes on from DASYXE010000026.1 coordinate 1,374, forward strand.
AACGTGGGCGCCGCGCTCGCGCGACTGGCGCCGCACGCGACGCTCGCCCAGGCGCGCACCCAGGTCGCGATGGTGAATCGCGAGCTCTCGACGTTGGCGTTCGGCGACGACTCGGTGCGTGCGCTCACCGTGACGCGCGCCGTGGGCATCGACGGCAGCGCGCAATACGACTTGCTCGCGCGCCTCCTTTCCCTGGCGGCAGTCGTCATGCTGCTGCTCGCGTGCACGAATCTGTCGGCGCTCTTGATCGGGCGCGGCATCGCGCGCGAGCGGGAGATGGCGCTCCGCATTTCGCTCGGCGCCGGACGCGCGCGACTGGTCCGCCAGCTGCTCACCGAGGGAATGCTCATTGGCGTCGCGGGCGGTGCGTTAGGCGCGGCGGTTGCGGGAGCCGCGTCGCGCGGCCTCATGGGATTCTTCGCCTCGGATTCCGAAGGCTTCGTGAACTTCTTCGACCTGTCCCTGGATTGGCGCGTGCTGGCATTCATGGCTGCGATGTCGGTCGTGGCCGCCGTCGCGTTCAGCGTGCTGCCCGCCTTCACGGCGTCGCGCGTCGATCCGGTCGAGATCCTGAAGCGCGGCGCCGGCGCCGCGCCGAGGGCGCGGCTACGCCTCACGCTCACGGCGGCCCAGGTTGCGCTGGCGACGGTGTTGCTGTCCGCGTCAGGACTCCTCGTCAGGAGCTACGATTCGCTGATCCGCGGACAATTGTTCGACGTGCGGCACGTTGCGCTGCTCCGTCTGCGCCCTGATCTCGCGGGCCTGGCCCCGGCCAAGGCCGCCGCCGAGTTGCATCAGATCGTCGAGCGCCTGCGTGCGGTACCCGGTGTGAGCGCGGTGGCCTATCGCCGCTGCTGTGGGCTGTTGTGGGACCAAACGCCGGGCGACGATCCGGTTGGGTTAGGCATGACCGATACCGCCGCCCAGGTGCAAGTGCAATTCATCTCCCCCGAATTCTTCGCCACGCTTGGCATCTCCCTGCGATCCGGGCGCGAGTTCGGAGACCAGGACCGCGCGGGCACCACGCCGGTCGCGATCGTGTCCGCCGCGCTCGCGCGACGCCTCTGGGGCCCAAACGACCGGAGTGTGATCGGGCGGGAGCTGCGCGCCGATAGTGTCATGGCGCGCGTGGTCGGCGTCGTGCCGGACTATGAAGTGCGCACCACGGTGCGGAATCCGAGCGCGGCCGTGTTCCTTCCGTACTGGCAACACGCGGCCGAGGGCGATGGTGACACGCGGTTCGCGATACGTGTAGCCGGCGAACCAGCCAGCGCGATTCCCGAGCTCCGCGCCGCCGTGGAGAGTGTCGATCCGACAATGTTGGTCACGGAATCGATGGCGATGCGCGATCAAGTCGATGCGAGGTTTGTCCAACTGCGGTTGGGCGACGCGGTGTTCATGGCCGCCGCCGCCGTATCGCTCGTGCTCTGTGCGCTCGGTCTCGCCGGCGTGATCGCGTTCCTCGTCGCGCGCCACACCCGGGAAATCGGCATTCGCATCGCGCTCGGCGCTACGGCATCGGAGGTCGTGCGGCATTTTCTCGGAGCAGCGGTGCGGCCGGTCCTGCTCGGCACGGTGGTCGGCATGGCGGCGGCGCTTCCGGCCGCCAGTCTGTTAGGCGCGTGGCTGATTGGCGTGACGCCGCGCGACGCGGTGTCGTTCGGCGCGGCGTGCGCGGTGGTCATCGCGAGCGGGCTCGTTGCCAGCTACGTACCGGCGCGACGGGCCGCCCGTGTGGATGCGGTCATTGCGCTCAAAGCCGACTGAGCCGACATGCGGACGCTGCGTGTTGCTGTTGTTGCCTTCGTGTGCTGCGCGGGACTGCTCGCCGCCTCTTCCAGCTGGACCGCTGCGAGGATTCGTGCGAGTAGTGCGCCGGGATGGCTGCTGCTCGAAGGCGGCGGGAACTTCGCCGGGACCGACATCGCCAAACGATTCGTGGCGCTGGCAGGTGGACCGAATCGCACGTTTGTCGTGATTTCGACTGCAATATCGGACACCGAGGTTACCGCGAATCGCCGCGCGCGATGCGCGTCGCGAAGCGCGCAGATTCTCCAGGTCGCACAGGTGACGTGTCTCGACGCGAAGGATCGCACCGAGGCGAACAGCGCGGCAATCATTGATGTGCTCCGTAAGGCGGACGGCGTATGGATCTACGGCGGTGACGAGGAGCGTCTCGTCGATCGCTATGTTGGCACCGCGGTGGTCGAAGCGCTGCGGGCGGTGCTGGATCGGGGTGGTGTGGTAGGCGGGACGTCTGCGGGCGCGATGATCCTCGCGTCGTACGT
>DASYXE010000027.1:0-13213 GCA_035935375.1 Gemmatimonadaceae bacterium
CTCGGCCTCGGAGCTCGGCGTTCGATAGTCGACATCGCCCGTGATCATCATCGTCGGCGTCGTCACGTTGCCGACGTACGTGATCGGCGAGTATTTCATGTACGTCTCGGCCTGCGTCCACGGCGTCCCGGTGAACCAGTACGTGAGGCCGAACTCCGAGATGTCGGCCGTCAGCACCCAGCTGTACCAGTTGATCACCGGTTTCTGCACCACCGCCGCGCGGAACCGGTGCGTGTGCCCAACGATCCACGCGGTCAACACCCCGCCTCCACTCCCGCCCGTCACGTAGAGGTTGTCCGGATCGACGTACCCCTTCGCCACCACCGCGTCCACGCCCGACATCAGGTCATCGTAGTCGTGGTTCGGATAGTCGTGGTTGATCAGATTGCCGAACGTCTCGCCGTAGCTCGTGCTGCCGCGCGGATTCATGTACAACACGACGTATCCGGCCGCCGCATACTGCTGGAGCTCGGCCGACCAGCGGTCGCCGTAATCGAGATACGGCCCGCCGTGAATTTCGAGCACCAACGGGTACTTGCGCGTCGCGTCGAATCCCGGCGGCGTGATCACCCACCCTTCGACATCCCGTTGGTCGAACGACGACTTGACGTGAATCTCCTGCACCGCGCCTAACGTCTTGCCGCCCGGCCCGAACAGCCCGTCGTTGAGCCGGGTGAGACGAACCGCCGCCGAGCCCGCGCGCGCACCCGTCGCCGCGACATCGGCGGGGTGATCCGGCTCCGATTCCGTGAACGCGATACGCCCCGTGTGCGACATCGAATACGAACCGCCCGGGTACGGACGCCCGATGTCCAACCCGCCCACGTGCGACACCACCGGCGTCACCTTCCCGTCCAGCGTCACCAACCCGATCTTGGTGTCGCCCTGATCATCGTACATCGCGTAGATCCCGCGCCCGTCCGCGGCCCACGACGGCGCGAACAAATCGCGATCGAAGTTAGGCGTCACCTCGCGCGGCGACGACCCATCCGCGTTCATCACGTACAGGTGCGTGACCTGATACCCCTGCCGATGGTCGTCGAATCCCGTGTACGCCACCATCCGCCCATCCGGCGAGACCGCCGGGGAATTGTCGGGGCCGTCGCGCTTGGTCAGCTCGCGCACCTCCCCGCCAGCCGACGCAACCGCATACACCTCGGTATTGAGCGGCGTGTAGTCGCCATCCGGATGACGGTTGGCCGAGAAGTAAATCGTCTTTCCGTCCGGCGCCCACTCCGGCGAGCCGTCGTTGAACGGCCCGCTCGTGATCTGCCGCGGCGCCCCGCCGTCCGCGCTCACCACGAAAATGTGCACGTGACCCGACGGCACGTCCCCACCGCCATCCCGCCGGTAGACTAACGATTCGGTGTACCGCGTCGGCGGACCCCAGTCCGCACCATCGGGCTTCGCCGGCAGCGTGACGAACGACTTCGGCGGCTCGGCCACGAACATCATGAACGCAATCCACTTCCCGTCGGGCGACCACTCTAACGACGAGGGACTGTGTTCCACGTGCGTAATCACCCCGTCGACACCCGATGCCAACCACCGCACGTGAATTTCACTCGAGCCCTCGGCGTTCGACACGTACGCAATGCGCCCGCCCTCCGGCGACCACCGCGGCGACGTTTCGTTCCGATCGCCGCCACTCGTCAGCGGACGCTGCTCTCCCCCGTCCGCATTCACGAGCCACAAGATCGAGCGCTCCCGATCCTTCATGATGTCGTAGCGCGACCGCGCGTACACGATCTGCCGTCCGTCCGGCGAAATTTGCGGATCCGCCGCCCACTGCAAGTCGAAAATGTCGCGCAGCGTGAACTTGTGGCTGCCTAACGAATCCTGCGCGTGTCCGGTCGACGCCATCACGCACGCGGCGCACAACACACTCATCAACGGTCGCATCGCATCTCCCGATTCGGGACGCACCAGTCGGCGCCCAACGCGCCACAATGTCGCCCCCTAACTTGGGAACGGTACGCCCCCGCGCAAGCACGCCGTTCCTTTGATGTCTCTCATGCACGCGCACGCTGCCACGCAATCCTTTGTACCGCCTCGCATGATTTCGCACCCGCTCCCCTCGAACTCCCCAACTACGTTCGCGGCGTGCGCTCCCTCGAATCGTTCGCCGCCCTCGTCGCCGCCACCAGCTCCGACGCCGCCCTCTCGGTCCTCGCCTCGGAGCTCGGCTTCCCCTCCGAGGCGGTACGGCTCGATCCCGATACCCAGGCTACCCTCGGCGTCCCATCCACACCGCTCGTCCGCTCCGCACGCGTCGCCACAGGGCGCGGCGCACTGCGCGCGCTGCTGCTGGAATGCGAACGCGACACACCACTCCGAACCATCGCAACCACCGTTGCGCAACAGTGCACCGCCCACGCGCCACAGCTGCTCTGGCTCCTCATCGCCAGCCAATACAATGGATGCGAGCTCACCATCGCCACATGGTCAGCCGATCGCTCGAGACCACGCGTCGTCGCCTTACACGTTGACCGAACCCACGTTGTCCCAAGCGACGCCGAAACAGTTGCTGCACTCGCCGCCGAAGCCGCAGAATCCGATATCCTCACTCACTCGGCTTGGCTCGATACGTTGGGCCGCGATGCCCTCACCCGCCGCTTCTACCGCACCCTCGAGCAAGTCGTCGCCAACCTCGCCAACGCCGCCACGTTTGGAGCCGCATCCACTCGCGTCTCACCATCCGAACGCGCGGATCTCGCTCTGCTCTACGTCTCCCGACTCCTCTTCCTCAGCTTCATCCAAACCAAAGGCTGGCTGGATCACGATCGGCGATTCCTCCACAATACGTTCGCCCGCTGCATGGAACGCGGCGGCGACTACCACCGCCGAATCCTCCTGCCCCTCTTCTTCGGCACTCTCAATACGCCGCCCCGCGCACGCGCCGCAACGGCCCGCGCCTTCGGCCGCATTCCATTTCTCAACGGCGGCCTCTTCGCTCGCACACCTCTCGAACGCCGCCGCCCTCATCTCCGATTCCCCGACGATATGCTCGGCGTCGTCTACGGAGAACTGTTGTCGCGGTACCGCTTCTCACCGCGTGAGGAGTCCGCCAACTGGTCCGAAGCCGCCGTCGATCCCGAAATGTTGGGCAAAGCGTTCGAGTCGCTCATGGAGGCAACCAATCGGCGGGCCTCCGGAGCGTTCTATACGCCGCGCCGACTCGTGGCCACCGTTAGTCGCGCCGCCCTCTCTCACGCCCTCGCCATCGATACGGGTTCCCCCGACTCGATCCTCGCGGCGCTCGACGAACGCATGCCTAACGACGCCGACGCGCAGCGGCTCCGCGAGCGCTGTGATACCATCACCATCCTCGACCCGGCCTGCGGCAGCGGCGCGTTCCTCGTCCATATCCTCGAGCAACTCGCATCCCTCCGCTCCCAACTCGGCGACCCCCGCCCAGTCTGGCAGCTCCGGCGCGACATGCTCACCAAATCGATATTCGGCGTCGACATCAATCCGACCGCCGTCTGGCTGTGCGAGCTCAGACTCTGGCTCTCCGTCGTCATCGACTGCGACGCACGCGATCCCATGCTCGTCCCGCCCCTGCCCAACCTCGATCGCCATATCCGCATCGGTGACTCGCTCGCCGGCGACGCCTTCGATCCAATCGTCACCGCGCCGCTCCGGGGCGGCCCTCGCATCGCCCAACTCCGCGAACGCTACGCCCGCTCCAGCGGACGCCGCAAACACACCCTCCAACGCGCGCTCGATCGCGCCGAACGTACGCTCGTCGTCCTCCACCTCGAACGACAACTCGCGGCATCGTCCGCGCGCCGCCGGGATATCCTCACCGCACTCCGCGGACGCGACCTCTTCGGAACACGATCCACACCCGCATCGGTCGCACGACAACGACTCACCGCCGAACGCGACCGCAGCCGATCGCTCAGCGCCGCCCTCCGCGATGTGCGCAACGGCGGCGCCCTCCCCTTCGCGTGGAACACCCACTTCCCAGACGTCGCCCGCTCCGGCGGCTTCTCCGCCATACTCGGCAACCCCCCATGGGTGCGACTCCACCGTATCCCGACTAACGCACGCCTGGAGTTGCGGCGCCGCTTCGCCTGCTATCGCAACGCCCCGTGGTCCCGGGGCGCCTCGGTCGCCCGCGCCACACTCGGATTCGCCGCCCAAGTCGACCTGTCCGCGCTGTTCGCCGAACGCGCACTCACACTCCTGCAACCCGGCGGCATCCTCGCGCTCCTCCTCCCGTCCAAGCTCTGGCGCGCGCTCGCCGGCGGCGGCCTCCGCGCCCAACTCCACCAGCACGCCCACATCGTATCACTCGAGGATTGGAGCGAAGCGCCGCGCCAATTCGATGCAGCCGTCTACCCGTCCCTCCTCGTCGCCGCACGACGATCCACGACCATACCCAACGATGCCCTCGGCGACGCGAACGAAACAGCTGGCCGCGACATCAGCACCACCGTCCACCGGCCTAACCGGACCACGCAGTGGTGCACGCCGAACCTCCGGCTCGCCCTGGACACGGATCCCGCCAGCCCATGGCTCCTCGCTCCGCCACCCGTCCGCGACGCCTTCGACCGCCTCGCCGACGCGGGCATGCCCCTCGCCCACAGCCCACTCGGTCCCCCGCAGCTCGGCGTCAAATGCGGGCTCAACGAGGCGTTCATCGTCCGTTGCACGCACACCGAATCGGACATCGCCGCCATCACCGACGGACACCGCACGGGACGAGTCGAACGATCGATGCTCCGCCCGCTGCTCCGCGGCGATGCCATGACCGCCTGGCGCCCGGAGCCTAACGGAATTCGAGAGTGGATACTCTGGACGAACGACGCCCGCGGCGCTCCGCTCCGAGCGCTGCCGCCCCTTGCCCACGCCTGGCTCGCCCGATGGCGCTCGGCGTTGGCACGTCGCGCCGATGCGCGGTCGCGTGGCCCATGGTGGTCGCTCTTTCGCACCGCGGCCGCGGGCACCGAGCTCGCCCGCGTGGTGTGGGCCGACCTCGGCCGCACGCCGCGCGCGCTGGTGCTCACGCCGCACGACCCGACCGTCGCGCTCAACAGCTGCTACGTGCTGCCCTGCCGCGACCCACGCGACGCATACACCCTCGCCGCTTTGCTCAATTCCCCCCTCGTCGCCGCGTGGCTGGCGCTCATCGCGGAGCCGGCCCGCGGCGGCTATCGGCGGTTTCTCGCCTGGACCATCGCACTACTGCCCGTTCCGCGTGCCTGGTCCCACGCCCGCGACATCCTCGCACCGCTCGCCCAACGTGCCCAACGCGGTCGCGAACCCGATAGTGGTGAGCTCCTCGACGCCACGCTCCACGCCTATCGCGTCCGCCGCTCCGACATCGAGGCGCTGCTGCAATGGATATCACTCTGACGGCGGACGCTGCCGACGTTCGCGCACTCGTGGCAAAGCTGTGGCTTCGCGACCATGAGACAGCGCCCGTCACAACCGTCGGTCGCATCGCCCTCCGCCCACACCAACAGTCCGCCCTCGACCGCGTTCGCCACGCGATCACAGAATACGGCGGCGCCCTCCTGGCGGACGACGTCGGGCTGGGCAAGACGTTCGTTGCCGTTGCCCTCATCCGCGAGGTGCGCCACGCTCTCGTCGTTGCACCCGCTGCGCTCCGCGACATGTGGTGCGACGCGCTCCGCCACGGCGGAACCGCCGCCCAGGTCGTGTCCTATCATGCACTGAGCCGCGGCCCGCTGCCTCACGGAACATTCGACTTGGTGGTGCTCGACGAAGCACACCACGCCCGCAACCCCGCCACCAAGCGCTACGCCCGACTCGCCGCGCTCACGGCGCGCACACCCGTCCTGCTACTCTCCGCCACCCCAATCCACAACCACGCCGACGACCTCGCCGCCCTCCTCGCCCTCTTCCTCGGCGCCCGCGCCTGGCAGCTCGGCGATGCCCAACGCACCTCGTGCATCGTGCGCCGAGAGCGAGCGGACGTCGCCGACACCACGCTGCCCGCGCTGGTCCCACCGGTGTGGATTCCAGTCGGCGACGACCAGGAACTGCTCGAGCAGATCACCGCGCTCCCGCCACCGCTCCCGCCCCGCGATGGCGACGATGGGGGCGCCCTCGTCCACTGGGGACTCGCTCGCCAATGGGCGTCCAGCCTCGGCGCCCTCCTCCGCGCGCTCGACCGCCGGCTCGCCATCGCCACCGCGCTCGACGCCACACTCGCCACCGGTCGCTACCCATCGCGGGCTACACTCGGCGCCTGGATCTGCGGAGACGACGCCGTCCAGTTGGCGTTCCCCCAGCTCCTCGAGCAGGCAACCTGCCTAACGGAGCCGCTCCGCGCCGTCGTCAACCGGCACACGGCCGCCGTCGCCGCGCTGCGCACGCGCGCCCTCGCCAGCGTCTGGACGGATACCGAACGCGCCCAGCGACTCCACGAGCTGCGCGCCACGCACCGCGGCGAGAAAGTCGTCGCCTTCTCCCAGTTCGCAGACACCGTGCGGACGTTATTCGCCCGACTGCCCGATCGATCGGCAGCCGCCGCCCTCACCGCGCGCGGCGGACACCTCACGAGCGGCCCCGTCCCCCGCGCCGAGCTCCTCGCGCGCTTTGCACCCCAGGCAATGGCCGTCGCACCGCCGCGCGACATCGAACGCATCGACTTCCTCCTCACCACCGACCTGCTCAGCGAGGGCATCAACCTCCAGGACGCCTCCGTGGTCGTCCATCTCGACCTCCCCTGGACACCGGCACGCATGGAGCAGCGCGTCGGTCGAGCGCGCCGAATCGGTTCCCGAAACCATCGCGTGGCCGTCTACGCCCTTTCACCGCCCGCCTCGACCGAAGCCCTGCTCCGCGTCGAACAGCGACTGCACACCAAGCTCCGTGAGGCCAACCGCTCCGTCGGCATCGCTGGAACCATCCTGCCCTCCACTGCGCCTAACGATTCCCCGTCCGCCGCCCGGCAGCACGAACGCCTCCGACAGCTCGTCGCCTCATGGCGGATCGATGCGGCTCGCATGCCCGACGCGAAGCGTCCGCTCGCCGCGGTCCAGCGCACCACGCAATCCTGCGTGCTCGCCGCCTACCGCGATGCCGACTCGGGTTGCTTCCTCGCGGCCAGCGTCGACAACCGCCCCTTCACCGACGACCCGGCAGTCCTCCTCCAGGTCGCCACACTCCTCAGCCCCGAACAGCACCGCTCCGACCACGAGCCTCATCCGCCTGACGACCTCATCGCGCACGCACTCGCGCTGTTCCAGCGCTGGATGGCGCGGTGCGCCGCCGTGGCGGCCACCGGCGGCGCGCTACCGTTGCACGCCCCGGGTCGACGCCACGCGATGCGCCGCCTGGTGTCGATCACCACCCGCGCACCGCATCACCTCCGCCCAACGCTGGCCCCGCTCGCCGCACGCGCGCGCCGAGCGATCACGCTGCCCTTCGGAGTCGGCGCCGAACGGGTCCTTGATGATCTCGCCACGGCCGCCCTTCCTGACGAAGCGTGGCTCCGCGCACTCGGCACCTTCGCCGACGTTCAAGAACGGGCTCGTCAGGGCGATCCCGGCGAGCCCACACTCGTTGCGCTCTTGATTGGAACCGAATGACCGACCTCACCGTCGCATCGCTTAGCCGCACTCGTCCGATCCCCGTAGATTGCGGCCATGTCACGTGCTCCCCTCGCCATTCTCTTCGACCTCGACGGAACCCTCGCCGACTCCGTCGAGCTCATCCTCGGCGCCTTTCGCCACACGTTCAAAACGCACTTGGGCTCGGCGCCGGCAGACCATGTGTGGATTGCCGGAATGGGTACGCCGCTCTCGTCGCAGATCCGCGCGCTCGTCACGAACGAGGCACTCATCGAGCCGATGACCGCCACGTATCGCGACTGGCAGAACCGGCACCACGACGCGCTCCTCCGAGAGTTCCACGGCGTGCGCGAGACACTGTCGCTCCTCCACGAGCGCGGACACGAGATGGCGCTCGTCACGAGCAAAGCGACCGAAGCCGCCAAGCGCGCGCTCCGCCTCATCGGCATCGATGGGCTCTTGAGCCACGTCGTCGGCCTCGATTCCACCACCACGCACAAGCCCAATCCCGAGCCTGTGCTGCACGCACTCGCCCAACTGCGGAGCCGGCCCGACGACGCCCTCTTCGTTGGCGACTCGCCCCACGACATCGCCGCCGGAAACGCCGCGGGCGTATTCACCGTCGCCGCGCTCTGGGGACCATTTCCGCGCCAAACGCTCGAGGCCGCACACCCCGGCCGCCTCATCGCTGACATCCGCGACCTTCCACCCCTTATCGACGACCTAACCGCTGCCATCCCGGCAGTTTCGCGCCCGTGACCGTTCAAACCTTTCGGCTGAATGCACCATCTGATTCAGCGACGGCACGAGGGTGCGCACTGAATGCTGACAGCCACGATGGACGTGGTCACAACCATTCCGAATGACGAGCCGCCTTCCGACGTAGCGCGAGCTGCGGCGGGCGACCGGCAAGCCTTCGAGCGCGTGTACCGCGCCAACATGCAGCGGGTGTTTTCCATCTGCGTTCGCATGTCCGGCGATCGCGCACGAGCGGAAGAGTTGACGCAAGACGTGTTCGTCCGGGTGTGGGAGAAACTCCCGTTGTTCCGCGGCGAAAGCGCATTCAGCACGTGGTTGCACCGACTGGCCGTGAACGTGGTGTTGAACGATCGGAAAACGCAGGGCCGTGAGCGATCACGCGCCGCTACCGGCGATGACGACGAGGATACCGAAGCGTCGTACGGCGCAAGCGCGCCGCCATCGTACGCCGATCGGATGGACCTCGAGGCAGCGATCGCCCTACTGCCTCCGGGAGCACGACGCGTGTTCGTGTTGCACGACGTAGAAGGCTATCGACACGAGGAAATCGCCGAGATGCTCGGCGTGACCGCAGGCGGCAGTAAGGCGCAGCTCCATCGCGCCCGACTCCTGTTGCGCGAGGCACTGAACCGATGACCGACCAACTCTTCACGTGTGATCAGTTCGACGCGGCGCTCTCCGACTACCTGGAAGGGACGCTCGATCCGGCTGCGCGCGCCGCGCTCGAATCGCACGCGGACCGGTGCGACCGGTGCCGCGCGCTCCTGGCCGACCTCTCGGCGATCACGACCGCGGCCGCGGCGCTCCCCGATCTCGAGCCATCGAACGACCTCTGGCGCGGCATCGCGGATCGCATCGCCGCGCCGGTTGTGGCCCTGCCGAGCGCGGGCAGCCGCGCCTCGACGCGCTTCGTTAGGCCGTGGTACCTCGCGCCGGCCACGCTCGCCGCCGCCGCGGCCGTGCTCATAGCGGCCACCGTGGGCGTGACGCTGCTCGCGACGCGCACGCATGCACCGAACGACAACGTCTTCGCCAACTCCGCCGGCAGCCACGCGCCGGTCGCACAGGCCGCCGACACGCTACCCGCGATTCCGGCCCCGCCGCCGCGCGCCGTCACGGTGTCCGGCACCAGGCCTAACGCAATCCCGGTGCAGGAGATCTACGCCCGCGAGATCGCCGAGCTCGACTCGATCGTCCGCAACCGACGCTCGCACCTCGACACGGCCACCGTTGCCGTCATCGAAAAGAACCTCCAGATCATCGACCAGGCCATCGCGCAGAGCCGCGCCGCCCTGGCCCGCGATCCGAATAGCGGTTTCCTGCACCACCAGTTGAACGACGCGTTGAACCAGAAGATCGCCCTGCTTCGCACCGTTGCTTTACTTCCTGCTCGCACGTGAGGCCCACAATGTGTGCCCGTTTCTATAGTGTTCTCTGCCTGGCCGCGGTGATGGCGGCCACCCCGGCGCTGCTGCCGGCGCAACGCCACCACCGGGATGACGACGATGAGGTCTCGTCCCGCATCGATACCACCGTCGCACTGTCGACTGGTGGCGTGGTCGAGCTCTCGCTCATCTCCGGTGAGATCAAAGTCACCAGTTGGAATCGCGATCAGGTGCGCATCCACGCTACGAGCGACGGCGGCCTGCTTCAGTTCGACGCATCGGGAAGCCGAGTGAGCCTGTCGGTTCGGTCGGACCACGGGGACATGGGAGACACGGAGTACGAGGTCACCATTCCCGCCGGCGCGCGACTCGTTAGTCACAGCGTGTCAGCCGATATCACCAGCGACGGCGGGAGCGACGTCGAATCGCGCTCCGTGAGCGGCGACGTCACCATCTCCAACGTGACCGGCCGAGCGACGATCGAATCGGTGTCGGGAACGTTGAAGGCCACGCACGTCGGACGCGGCCTGCGCGCCAGCACGGTGAGCGGAGACCTTTCGGCGAACGACGTCACCGGTGACATCGATGCCCAATCGACCAGCGGCGAAATCGTGCTCGGCGCCACGAAGTCGTCGTTCGTCCGCACGCAGACCGTGAGCGGCGACACGCGCTTCGGCGGCACCGTCGATCGAGCCGGACGCTACGAGTTCCACTCGCACTCGGGAGATATCGTGCTCGCCGTCCCGTCGACCGGGGTCACCTTTGACGTCAACACGTTCAGCGGCGACGTGCAGAGTGACTACCCGATGACGCTGCAGCCCGGCTCCGAGGTCGGACAGAAGCACATGGAGTTCTCGATCAACGGCGGCGGCGCACGCGTCACTGCCGAGACGTTCAGCGGCGACATCACAGTCGAGCGGCCGGGCCATTCTTCCCACGACGAGGACTAACGATGCGAACGATCCTTCGCGGCACCCTTGCTCTCGCGGCGACTGTGGCCCTTGCGACGCCATCAATCGCGCAGAACGCGCAAACGCAGAACGGCGACACGTTCGACTGGTCGGGCAGCATCCCCGCGGGTAGCTGGCTCACCGTGCGCAACCTGAACGGCGCTGTCGACGTCGAAGCCGCGTCCGGCGACCAGGCCTCGGTGCACGCCACCAAGGAGTACCATGGGGACGCCGATCCCAGTCGAGTCCACTTCGTCGTCATGAAGGACGGCAGCAACGTCACCATTTGCGCGCTCTGGAACGACGGCGACAGTTGCGACGAGGACGGATACCACTCGCACGGCGAGAATCGCCATAGCGATCGCGTGTCGGTGCACTTCACCGTCAAGCTGCCCAGGGGCGTCAAGATGAACGCCGGCACGGTCAACGGTGATGTGAGTGTGGCAGGCGCCACCGCGCCCGTCAAAGCGCATACGGTGAACGGATCCGTCGAAGCGTCCACGACTGCCGGTCCCGTCGACGCCAGTACGGTGAATGGCGACGTGCGCGTCCGCATGGATGCCCTGACGGGCGACGGCGATCTCCGCTACAGCACGGTCAACGGTTCGATCACCGCGGAGCTGCCGAACGGCCTCAACGCCGACATCGACATGGAGACGGTCAACGGTTCGCTCACGTCCGACTTCCCGCTCACCGTGAGCGGCAGCATCAACCCGCGCCACCACTTGCACGCGACGATCGGGTCCGGTGGACGCCGGATCGAATTCCACACCGTGAACGGCAGCATCGAGCTCAGGAAACTCAGCTGACCCGGCGCCCGTAGGGTACATTGCGGGTGCGGACGCCCCGCCCCGCCCGCGTGCAGCGGGTGCGGCGGGGCGCAGCGTTAGGCACCTGCGCTGTTCTACTCACGATCGCACACGAGGTCGCCATGAGCCGAGCTCTGATCGGCGTGGGGGTCGCTGCGGCGTTAGGCGCCGCCGCATGCATGCACACGTCGCATTACCAGGCCAATGCGTTCACCTGGTCCGGCACAGTGCCGGCCGGCCAGTGGGTGCACGTCCACAACACGAGCGGAACCATCAGCGTCGTCGCCGGCACCGGCGCGAACGTCGAAGTCCATGCATCCAAGCGGTGGTCGCGCAACGGCGACGCCGTCCATTTCGTGGAAAGTGCCGGCCCCGACGGCGTCACCATTTGTGTGTTGTATCGCGCCGCCGACAGCTGCAGCCCCGACAACAACTCCACCAGCGATCGCCACCACGGCCTGTTCTCGTCCCGCAGCCGCAGCGATGCGCGCATCGACTTCGTGGTCGACGTACCACCCGGCGTCAACCTGGACCTGGCCAGCATCACCGGATCCGTGCAGGCATCCGGCATGTCGGGATCCGTGGAGGCCAAGGTCGTCAACGGCGACATCAACATCGCGTCCCACCAGGGCGCGCTCGACCTGGTCACGGTCAACGGCAGCGTGACCGCCGCGCTCGATACGCTGCCCGCCACCGGCGACATCTCGCTCAAATCGGTCAACGGTTCGATCACCGCCGTGCTGCCGCCGCAGCTCACGGGCTTCGTCAACCTGGAGACGGTCGCCGGCACGGTTTCGAATGGCTTCGCGATCTCGAGCGATGGGCCGGTGAATCCGAGGCATCTGACAGGGTCCATCGGCACGGGCGGCACCCGGCACGTCGACCTGGCTACCGTCCACGGTACGGTGCAGCTGCTCAAGCACGCCTGACGCGCACCGCCTAACGCAATGCAATGCGGGGTGGCCGGCTCGGTGCCGGCCACCCCGCATCGTGTCGTGCGCCGCGCTCGATGGCGCGTCACAACTCCGCGGCCATGTCCCCCAGAACCGTGGCCGTCACGAGCCCGGACCCGCCGCTCACCGGGCGAAAGTCGCGGCGCGGCTCGAACCGCTCGGCGCGCAAGCTCGCCAATTCGATCCGCGACACATCCAGCGTCTTCCAACCATGCTCGGCCGTGTCATTGCCGAATCCGCTCACCTGGTACGCCTCGAGAATCTCGGTGCCATCGGGCTTGCGAAGTATGGCGTGCGGCTGCACTGCGAACGGAGCGCCACCGGCGTACGAAAGGTCGAGCACCCGCCGGTCTTCGAGCGCCTGCATGATGATGTCGCGGTACACATCCCCTCCGAAGCGAATCGCGATCCAGCCTGACGGCCGCATCGACTGTCTCTGAGCTTACTGTTTTGGCGCCGTGTCCGCCAGCGACCGTGAGACGCGAGCTTAGCGCGTTGCGTGCCGATTGGTACATTTCGCGCGTGCCATCCCACAGTCGCCACTTGCGCATACCGAAATGCGCACTGCTCGTGCTCGCAGGGCTTTCGATTTCCGCGAGCGCGCACGCGCAGGATTCGTCAACCACCAAAACGAAGCCGTCCTCGCCTGCGGCGACGAGCGCCACACCGCCAACACACTCGGACGCCACACGAACAGCCGATACCACGAGCGCCGACTCGGCCCTCGCGAAATCCGAGGCGCGCGCGCGGTCGCGCGCGCGTCGCTCGTTCCGGACGCACCTGGCGCTCGGCTTCGTGACGAGCATT
>DASYXE010000028.1:0-1517 GCA_035935375.1 Gemmatimonadaceae bacterium
CGCGGCGGGGCGGCACCGAGGATCCGCGGACGCGCATCTCGTTAGGCGTGCTCGCGCTCAAGCGCGGCGAGCTCGTCGAGGCCGATGACACGCTCCTGGGCGCGCGGGAGCTGTACGGCAAGAAGACGCCGCCGCCCGCGTGGTTCCACTACGCGGCGCTGGCGGCCGCACTCCGCGACGACATCGATCGTGCGATCGCGCTCATCACGGAAGGCTTGAACGCGCATCCGCGCGGGCCCGTGCTGTGCAACACCCTGGCGGTGCTGCTCGAGCGGCGCGGCGAGCTGGCGGCGGCCGGGCAGGCGGCGGAGCGCGGTCTACAGGAGAACGGCACGCTCCCGCAGCTGTACAAGAACCTGGGCGACACGCTCTACGGCGCCGGCAAGTACGACGAAGCGCTGGAAGCCTACCAGCGCGCGATCAAGCTCAATCCTGCGTTAGGCGACGACGTCTACTGCAAGTTGGGCAACATCCGGTACAAATGGCAGGAAAAGGACCAGGCCATGGCCTACTGGGAGCGCGCGCTCGCGCTCAACCCCGACAATCAGAGTCTGCGCGCCAACCTCGACCTCGTGCGGAGCCTGCCGGCATGACCGAGACGGCCGTTGACCGAGAGTTCGAGGCGCTCACGGCGAAGATCGCGCGCGAGCGCGGCTTCGGCTGCGCCAGCTACAAGGAGAAGTGCCTCCGCCGGCGCATCGCCGTGCGCATGCGCGCGCGCGGCGTGCACACCTACGCGGACTACGCCACCGTCCTCGACGCGGACGCGCACGAGTACGAGCTGCTCCTCGACGCGCTCACCATCAACGTCACCAAGTTGTTCCGCAACTGGGAGACGTTCCGCGCCATCGAGACCGTCTGCGTGCCGGCGTTGTGGGCGCTCCCCGATCCTGGGCTGCGCGTCTGGAGCGCGGGCTGCGCGTCCGGCGAGGAGGCGCATTCACTGGCGATCCTCCTGCACCGCTATGTCGTGGACCGCGGCGAATCGTCACGGTTAGGCCGAGTGTGCGTGCTGGGCACGGACATCGATCGCGCCAGCCTCGCGGCGGCGCGGCGGGGCGCCTACGTCGAAGCGGCGTTCGCGGACACGCCGGCCGACCTGCGCGACCGGTACTTCTCCTCCGCCGCGCCGCACGTGGTGCACGACGACGTGCGCCGGTTGGTCCGATTCGAGCACCGCGATCTGCTGAGCGATGCGCCGCCGGCGGCCGATCTCCACCTCATCGCGTGCCGCAACGTGCTCATCTATTTCGATCGCGACACGCAGGAGATGTTGTTTCAGAAGTTCCACGATGCCCTCGCAGCGGGCGGGTTTCTGGTGTTGGGCAAAGTCGAGACGCTGTTCGGTCCCGCGCGGGCCCGGTTTCAGGCCGTCGACCCGCGCGAACGCATCTTCCGGTGGCAGTGAGGGAGATTCGAGTGCGGGTGGCCGATGCGGCCGCGGCGCAGGGCGACGCGATGCTGACCACGATCGGGCTCGGCTCGTGCGTGGCCATCGTGCTCTACGACGCCGACCG
>DASYXE010000029.1:0-4096 GCA_035935375.1 Gemmatimonadaceae bacterium
CACCGTGTTGCCGTTCAAGGATGCGATCGGCGAGCGCGCTCGCCTAACGCTGTGGCTGCTCATGGCCGCGGCGGCGTTCGTGATGATCATCTCCACGGCCAACGTGGTCAACCTGACGCTCATGCGCGGCGTGCGCCGCGAGCAGGAGCTGGTGGTCCGCGCCGCGCTCGGCGCCGGCGTGCTGCGGTTGCGGCGGTTGCTGCTCACCGAGAATCTGGTGCTCGCGTTGCTGGGCGCTGCCGCCGGCATCGTGCTGGCCGTCGGCGGCGTGAGGCTCCTCACCATCTTTGCCGCGCGGTTCTCACCGCGCGCGGATGAGATTCACCTCGACACCGTAGTGCTCTCGTTCACGCTCGTCCTGACCGTGGCCGTCGCGCTGGTGCTGTCGTTCGTCGCGTCGCTGCCCAGGGAGGGCGCGTTTGCGGCGTGGATTTCTGCCGGCACGCGGCGAACAGGCAGTCTCAGTCGCCAGCGCCTGCAGCGCGCGCTCGTGGTGGCGCAGATCGCGGTGTCCGTCGTGCTCCTCGCCGGCGCCGGCTTGCTCACCCGCACCATGTTGCAGCTCTCCGAGGTCGACACCGGCCTCAAGACCGAGCAGGTCTTGTCGATGCAGGTGCAATTGCTGCCGATCGCGAAAATCGCGAGCGGCGCCGACGTCCTCGCCGCCGACGCCGCCGCGAAGCAAGGGTACGACCGCATCAAGCAGAACGCGCTGGCGATTCCTGGCGTGGTCGCGGTCGGCGTCGGTTCGCTCATGCCGCTCGAGGCCAGCGACGTGCAGCTCGACGTGAAAGTGGACGGCAAGTCGCTCGGCATCGGTGAGGCGATGCCGCGCGCCGACTATCGCACGGCCGATCCCGACTACTTCCGCGCCGCCGGCATTCCGTTAGTCCGGGGCCGCTACTTCGAGCCGACCGATCGCGCGGGAGCCGGCCGGGTCGTGATCCTCAACCAAACGCTGGCGCGCCGACTCTTTCCCGACGAAGACCCGATCGGCAAGCGCATCGCGTGGACGGGCGACGTGCTGCGCTTCACGCCGATCAGCGGCGATTGGCGCACGGTGGTGGGCGTGGTGGGCAACACGCAAGATGGCGGCCTGGATGCGCAGCCACGCGGCGCCATGTTCATGCCATTCGCACAGGAGCTGGCCATGGGCAACACGGTGGTGATTCGGGCCGACAGCAACGTGACGGCTCTGGCTGCCCAGGCGACGAGCATCGTGAGGCGGATCGCACCGGCCACGCCGATCGAGCACGTCATGACCATCGCGCAGATCAAAGATCAGAGCGTGTCGCCTCGTCGGCTCAACGCCGTGCTCATCACGTCGTTCGGCATGATGGCGGTGATCATCGCGGCCGTGGGGATCGCCGGGGTGCTGGCGTTCTCGGTGAGTGCGCGCACGAACGAGATCGGTATCCGCATGAGTCTGGGGGCCGACAGTGCGCGCGTGCAGCGGATGATCCTCGGCGAGGGCGGCGTGTTGCTGGTGGCGGGGCTTGCGTTAGGCGTGGCGGGCGGGTTCGCCGCCGCGGGCGTCATGCGCGGCCTGCTGTTCGGCGTGGCGCCGCACGACCCGGCGACGTTCGTGGGTGTGGCGGCGCTCATGGCGGTCATCGGCGTCGTGGCGTGCTGGCTGCCGGCGCTCCGCGCGGCGCGCATCGATCCGGCGATCGCCATGCGAGCAACGTAGCTTCGTCAGCGGGATCGCTTCGAGAAACTGCATGAAAGGATAACAAAAGTGAAACAAAGGGGATAACGAAAGTGATCGCTCTGCGCGACGGATAGTGCGGTAGCGCAATGGGGAGAGGGATGCTTTGTCGACAACGACAAGAGCTTTTCTATCCGCGAGGCACGGCCTTCCCCTCGCGCGGAACGATCACTTTCGTTATCCCCTTTGTTTCACTTTCGTTATCCTTTCATGCCGTTTGTCGGAGCGACCCACCTAACGAGGGATGACCGGCAGCACCAGGTGCGATGGGTGCGCCGCGTCGTGCACCAGCCGTTGGTGCGCGACCACGAACGTGCTGTCCCGCTCGTTGTCGCCGCCGGTGCCGAGGTTGCGGTCGTATTTCGGGAAGCGCGCCGACGACACCGTGACGCGGATCCGGTGGCCGGGCTCGAACACGCGCGACGTGAACCACAGATCGATGTCGTATCGCTCGACGCTCCCTGGCGTAACGAGCATCGCGCTATCGGGGCCTGTTCGAAATCGCGCCCGCACCACGCCGTCTTGGATCCGTTGGGCATGGCCGTCGGGCGCCACGTCGAGCAGCATCAGGTTCCAGTCGGCATCCTTCGCATCGGTCGACGCCCAGATCTGGGCGGACATCTGGCCGGTCACCTCGAGCGGCTTGGTGAGCGGGGCCGACGTGAACACCAAGGCGTCGGCGCGCGCGGCGTCGAGGGCCGTGTAGTCCTCGTTGAGCGACGTTTCGAGCTCGCGCGAATCGATGAGAAAGGGCGTGGGACGAGCCGGGTCGTACGTGAACGTGTCCGCCGGGGCTCCGTTAGGCGGCAGCGTGTCGAGCACGCCATCGCCCCGGCTCGTGTTGGCGTGGCCGCGCGAGTCGAGGTACCAGTTGGTGAGCACCTGGCGCCCGAGCGGCCACGACGCCTCGTGCCGCCACGCATTGTCGCCGATCACGAAGATGTCCACCGGCGGCTCGCGGTCCACGCCGTTGTCCTTACCCAGGAGCCAATGATCGAACCACCGCAACTGGAGGCGCCGCCGGTCCACCCGCGCCTCCGGGCCGAAGTCCCCCTCCACGTAGTCGATGCCCTTGTGCGCGCCGGGACCCACCACCAGCCGGATCAGGGGGTGACCCGGCACCTTGCCTAACGCGTTGGTGTAGTCGATGGGGCCGCGCGAATCGTCGTACCAGCCGGAGATCTGGAGCACCGGGATGTGCACGCGCGCGATGTCGGTCGTCACGGCATGCGCGCGCCAATAGGCATCGCGCGTCGGATGACCGAGCCACCGATCCCACATCGGCGCGTGCCCGCAGCCAAGGCGCTCGGGCAAGTCGCTGAGCGGCAGGTGCATCAGTGCGGGCCCGACGTCGAGGTCATCGATGTCGGCCAGCATGCGCGAGCGCATGTAGCACGTCCACGCGACATTGATCGGCGAGAAGACCATGTCTTCGTATGGGACGATGCGCCACGGGTCGCCGGTCGCCGCCGATGGTGCGATCGCGGCCAGGTGCGGCGGCGCGCCCACGGCGGCGTACCACGCGAGGCGGCCTTCGTCGGAATGGCCGACGAGCCCGACGCGTCCGTTGGCACCCGTTAGGCGCGCGGCCCACTCGACCGCGTCGTACCCGTCGCGCACGTCGGTGTCGTAGTCGCCAAACGCGGCGAGGTCCCCGTCCGACAGGTCGCGGTCGCGCACGCTTTGATCGATGAAGATGTATCCGCGCGACGCCCAGAACATGCCGTCGGTGTGCGTCACACGCTCGTACGGCGTGCGCATGAGCACCACGCCGAACGGCCCGGCGCCGACCGGACGCGCAATGTAGTTCGCGAGCCGCGCGCCGTCCCGCGTCTTCATGTAGACCAGCGTGTCCTCGGCGACCGCGTACTGCGAGTCGGAGACAGGGCCAGGCCACGGCGAGTACCTCTTCTCGACGGTGAATGGCGTGGCGCGGCGAATGAATCGGACGCGCGACGGCACGACCTTCCCGCCAATGGACGGCACGCCGACCAACGTGTCGCCATGCCAGGACGCCGCGACGGTCGAGGCCGAGCCACCGATCGTTCCGACGAGCACGATCGAGTCGCCGCGCACCTCGACGCGCCTGATGTCGAGCATGGTCTCGCCGGTGCGCTGCTTGATGAAGCCCGCAGACGGCGAGTTGGATGGCGCGACGTGCGCGAAGGCCGTGCGCCGCCAGCCTTCGTAGCCGGCGTGCCGCGCGCCGCCCATGGCGGTGTACACGTCCCAGTCGCCGGCGATCGTGTGCCCGCGACGCCCCGAGCACGCCGAGATGCCGAGCGCGCCGACGAGCGCGCCGAGCGCGATGACGCGAAGGCTCTGCTTAACGCACAAGCATCGCGCCATGCGTCACAACGCCTTGAGCGCCGCTTGCGCCAGCGTGGC
>DASYXE010000030.1:0-4093 GCA_035935375.1 Gemmatimonadaceae bacterium
TCCGCTCGCAAGGGCGGTCGGAGGAAGACCGCTCGGAAGGCCGCGAAGAAGCGGAAGTAGCCAGTTAGTCGTAGTCGTTGAGAACAACAAAAGAGGCCGGCGTGAACCGCCGGCCTTCTTTTTTGTACCACCGCAGCTGCGTCGACTTATCGAGCGAGCCCCGACTCCTCAGGCTGCCCGCGGAGCCTTGCCCGCCGTGTCGCGCTCCGGCGCTGGTCCCCACATGTACGCCCAGAATGCAGGTGTCGGCTCGTCTCGCTTCCCGTTCGAGATCACGATCCCGACCGGCTCGACACTCATCTTATCGTCGTTGTGCCCGTCATTCAGTGCAGCCATCGATCACCCCTCGTTTGTCGACCCCGCGACATGCGCGGAGCGATGGGCCGCAAAGCAGCCTATGTGCCAGGTTCGGCACGCACTGGCAACATCTTATCAGACAGGCACTTGCACAAAAAAAAGGCCCCCTCTGCAGGGGACCGTCGACGCGAAATGACACGTCACCGAAAGCGGTCCTTGTGTCTAAACGCTACGCGACTTCCTTCCTCGCGAGGAAGGTTTCGCCACCGTATCCCATGCCCAGGCCGCCCCGTTCTACCGTGATATTCCATCCACGATAGCAATCGCGCAGTTCCTCGAGTGTTAGCGCTTCTCCACCTGCGGATCCTTCGACCACGTGAACGCCGCCGGCTGTGGTCGCTTGCTGGAGCAGCTCGATCGCGCGCGCCCGATCGACGGTCGACAATCCACTCAAGGCCGCCGCCGCTACGACGACTGCGTTGAGCGGTCTGTCCGGCGACCAGTTGGCGAGATCCTCACCCACGCACCGAACTCGGCTCGTGAGACCAACTTCGGCGGCTGCGTTCAAGACACGCTCGAGCACATCCTCGGTGGTGTCGACTGCGGTCACCGCGCATCCGTTCGCAGCGAGGTAAATCGCGGGCCCTTCGGCGCTCACTCCGGCGACGAGCACGTGCCCTTCGCACACAGACAGCGCCGCGCGCGCCAGTGCGGAGTCGGCACGGAATCCCCACCGCTCGGGCCGACTGAATTCCTTGAGCGCCTTGAGTCTACGCTTCCGCCACGTGGCGAACGACGGGAGGCGCAACCGACCTTGGATGATGCGATCGACTTCGGCGCACAGAAGGATCTCAGTGAGCGCCAATTGCGGTTGCGACTGCAAGACAGCCACTGCATCGTCGCCGATCTTGAGGATCGCGCTACGAGGAATGGATTCCTTGTAGTTCTCTATTTCCCGCTCGACGAACAGCTCGTACTCGTATCTGAGAGAGCGTGGTCGTTGACTCATTTTGGCACAGGCGCGGGCGAAGGGAGGGAAGTGTGTACCTAAAGTAGAACTTTGTCCGTCGCGCGCAAGTCCCTATGCAGGTTCGACGTGGACTGTGACGCTTGATGCACCAAGTTCAGTGTGCAGTCTTGCCTCCACTGCGTCGGACACACGATGAGCGGCTTCTACCGACGTACTCCGGTCAACGCCGATGGTCACTTCGACCAGAAGAACGCCCGATGCCATAGCCCGTGATCGCACCGACCTGACGTCCAGGACGCCCGGTACCGCGCTCAGGAGTTGGCGGATCTCGCGCGCCTCGATGGCCCGCTCGTCGACCAGGACGGGCACGCTCCGTCGGACGATCTCGAACCCGTTTCGGGCGATGACGAGGGCGACCGCGATGGCGAGGTACGGGTCGACGATGCCCCAGCCGTGCCGCGTGAGCAGCAGGGAAGCCAGGGCGGCGCACGTGACGTACACGTCGCTCCGTGTGTGCGCGGCGTCGGCCAACAGAAACGCACTCTGCAGCCGTTCGCCGCGGCGGCGTTCGTACCACACGACGAGCACGTTCACGAGCATCGTCCCTGCGACGAGCGCCAGTTGCGGAATGCTCGCCGCGTTAGGAATCTCGCCGCGGAGCGCGTCGTGCACGCCTTGCCGCAGCAGCTCGAAGCACGTGATCGACAGAAATCCGACAATGCCGAGTGCGCCTAACGTCTCGAATTTCTGGTGGCCGTACGGGTGTTCTTCATCGGGTGCGCGCGATGCGACACCCACGAGCACGATGCCGAGCAGATTGTTGAAGACGTCGAGACCCGATTCGAGCGCGGCGCCGAGCACGGACAGCGCACCCGTGTGCACGCCGACCGCGATCTTGATGCCGACGACGAGCAGGTTGAGGGCGAGGATGACGAGCAGCGTATTCCGCACCGCCGGTGCGCGTGCCGAGCGAGGTCCGGGAGCGGGTGGGGGCACGGTGGCGGGCGCGGGGCTGGACACGCAACAAGGATATGAGGTGCCTGGAATCGGAGCCAGATGGCGTAGGATAGATTTGTCGCGTCACCATTTCGCCGACGAGGTCGCGATGCCGGAGCTGCCGGAAGTCGAGCACGCCGCGCGGGTCTTGCGTGCCGCGATCGTCGGTCATCGCATCGCGCGCGTGCGCGTGTTGCACCCCGCGTTGCGCCGGACGCTGCCGCCGTCGGCCCAGCGCCGGCTCGCCGGTCGCGTGGTGCGTGATGTCGTCCGCCGCGGCAAGCACCAGGTGCTCCATCTCGACGACGGTTCTGCGTTAGTCGTGCACTTCCGCATGACGGGCGACTGGGTCGTCGGCCGCGCAACCGACGCGCGTGAGCGCTATGCGCGCGCCGAGCTGGAGCTGGAGGACGGCGTGCGCGTGACGCTGTCCGATGCTCGTGCGTTAGGCACGCTCACGCTGGCGGCCGATCCGGCCGACGTGCTGCCGGCCTTGGGCCCCGAGCCCGACGACCCGTCGCTCACGCCGGCATCGCTGGCCGCGGCGCTCGCGCGCCGGCGCGGCGCCATCAAACCAGCGCTGCTCGACCAACGGGTGATCGCGGGCGTCGGCAACATCTACGCGGCCGAGGCGCTCTGGCGGGCGCGCCTCGACCCGCGCGCGCCGGCTCGCTCGTTCGACTCGGCCCGCCTGACGCGCCTCATCGGCGCGATCCGCACGGTGCTGCGCCGCGCGCCCGCCGGCCGATACCAAACCGACGTTGCCGTCTCGCGGTGGAACGTCTACGATCGCGAAGGCCTAACGTGCCGCCGGTGCGGGGGAACGGTGAAGCGCATCGTGCAGGCGGGGCGGTCGACGTACTTCTGTCCGAAATGCCAGGTGTGAGCGCGAAGTTCGCCAACTCTAGTAGACCGCGTCGGAGGTTCGGATCGCACTCAGGGAATGGGGAAGCGCTCGCTGGCGCTCGCTTGGGGAAGCGCTGCGCTGCGGGAAGCGGCGGCGACGCCGCCTGAGGGGTGGAAGACATCAGTTGTCCCTGGGTGGAGAGTCTCGAATCGCCGTGACTCGCGCGCATGGCACTCACGTCGCGCAGACCATTGATGTTGTTCCACCCCTCAGGCGGCGTCGCCGCCGCTTCCCGCAGCGCAGCGCTTCCCCAAGCGAGCGCCAGCGAGCGCTTCCCCATTCCCTGACTCTATCCGAACCTCACACGCGCTCCACTAGTTCGGTGTTTCGTCAGCGCAGGATGTTGATCGCGATGACCGGCGTGATCGAGCGCGTCGTGTGGTGACCCTGCGGGATCACCCGCATCGCCAGCAGCACGCCAATGTTGGGCGTCCAACTGTACTCGACCGCCGGCGCGATGGCGAACGCATCTGCGGCGGGTGCATCGAGTCGAGTGGTCCGGGTCGTAGTCGAGTCGACGTCGGTCCCTCGGACGCGCGTGGCTGCCTGATACCGGTTGTTGAATTCGAGCGCGAGTACCCAGCTCCGCGTCAGACTGTACTCCCAGGCCACATCGGCCGCGAACGCCGCACCGGGCGTCGCCGTTCCGCGGAACGCGCCGTTTGTGCCGTACACGCTCGCGCCGTTCACGTTGGCCGTGCTCGAGAACGCTTGCGACACGTTGATCCGCATCCGCACGATCCGACCGTTAGGCAACCAGAAGAGGCTCTGCGTGTAGATGGACAGCGTGGTGGTGTAGACGCCGCTGCCGAAGCCGTCGCTGGTCCGCTCGCCGAGCCGGTCGTAGCGGCCGGTGGGGAAGGTCTCCGTCACGTTGAAGGCGGTTGCCGGGAGCCAGCGGTCGGGGTTGCGGCGGAGCAGGC
>DASYXE010000031.1:0-9228 GCA_035935375.1 Gemmatimonadaceae bacterium
TTTCATCCAGGTTCGACGTCAATCGCTCCACCCATCCAAACGGGAACTCGCTGCATGCATAGGTTCGTCGCCGCCCTCTTCGCGCTCGCGACGCCAGTCGTTTTGCACGCGCAAGCGTCGGTCCACGGGATCGTGGTCGACAACCAAACCGGCGCGCCGATCGCTGGCGCGGTGGTCACTGCGACCGATACGACCGTGCGGACCATGAGCGACGAGCACGGCGCGTTCAGGCTCACGTCGAGCGGCGCCATCGACCAGATCACCGTCTCGGCGATCGGCTACGTGACCAAGGATGTTCCGGTCACGAACCCATCGGTCGCGATCCACATCCGGTTGTCGATCGCGCCCGTGAAGCTCGCCGGCGTGCAGGTAGTGGCGAACAGTCCCGCGCCGTCGACGGCGGTGCTCACCGAGCACGACCTGGACCGATCGAGCGGTTTGAGCTTGCAGAGTGCGATCAACACGGTTCCGGGCGTGTTCATGCAGACGCGCACGCCGTGGGGCGGCGCTCGCATCACGCTCCGCGGCTACTACCCGAGCACCAGTGGCAACAGCCCCAATTCCAACGGACTGGGCTACCAGGTGTTCCTGAACGACATTCCCATCACGGACGCCACGGGCACGACGGTGCTCGACGACATCGATTACTCCACGTTAGGCAGCGCCCTCGTGATCAAGGGGCCGGCCTCGAGCCTCTACAACAGCTCCATCGGCGGCACCGTGCTCCTCACCACGGCGCGAGCGGCGCCTAACGCAACGAGCGTGGGGCAGCAAGTCGTGACGGGTACGGACGGCCTGGTGCGCACCAATACGTCGTTCGAGACGGCCAACGACGCCGGCGACCTGTCGCTCAACTACGGCCACCAGACCTACGACTCGTTCCGCCCGCACAGCGGTTCCACTAAGGACTACTTCCGCGCCGCCGGCGATATGGTGGTGAGCACCACCCAGACGCTGTCGGCGTACTTCTCCTACAACCGATCGTTCGAGGAGCTCGCGGGCGAGATCGACAGCACGCCGTTCTACGGCCGTGTGCCCGAGAGCAACCCGGCGTATCTGGCGAACCATTCGCACATCCGCGTCACCAGCTTCATCTCGGGCCTAACGGATCAATACCGGATCGGCGACCATGTCACCAACCAGACCACCGTGTTCGGCGTGGGCCGGAGCTCCGGCCAGCCGTTCGCGCACGGCTTCACCGACGTCAACCAATTCAACTTCGGTGCGCGCACGCAGTTCGGCTTCAGCGGGCAACTCGGGGCGAGCACCGGCGTCGACGGCACGCTCGGCGCGTCGGTCCAGCAATCGAGCCTCGCGTCCAACGGCGTGTTCATCGTTCCGGCGCCCCCCTTCCCCGAGCGGCCGACGGATCAGGAGAACAGCGCCGCCGCGTCGTCGATCTTCACGGAATGGAGCTTCGCGCTGCCACAGGCCGTGACGATCACCGCGGGCGCGAGCCTCAACAAGAATCAATTCAGCATCCGCAACCTGCTCGACGCGGGCACGCTGTTCGACACGACGCAGGAGCAATCGCGGTCGTTCGACTGGGACTTCGACCCGCGCATCGCCGTGAGCAAAGAGATCCACGGCAACGCGCTCGTGTACGCGAGCGTGAGCGGCGGCTACACCCCGCCCCTCTTGAGCAACGCCGTGGCCAGCGACGGCACGGTGGACCTGGGTCTCAAGCCCGAGCACGCCGTGCAGTACGAGGTGGGCACGCAGGGCACGTTCATCGACCAGCGCCTAACGGGACAGCTGTCGCTGTTCGACATCGAGAACACCGACAAGCTCGTGACGGAAACGGCGAACGCGGTCACGTTCACGACCAACGCCGGCAAGCAGCGCAACCGCGGCGTCGAGGTCTCGCTCAGCTACCTCGCGGTGAGCGACACGTCGCGACCGATTTCGAGCGTGCGGCCGTGGGCCTCGTACGCGTTCACCGACGCCACGTTCACGAGCTTCAAGAGCGACAACAACAACAACGCGCAGACGGTCGACTTCTCCGGCAACGACGTCCCGCGCGTGCCGCGCCACATGGTGAACGCCGGCGTCGACCTCGCGACCAACACCGGCGCGTACCTTGACGGCACCTACCAGTACGTGTCGAAGGTTCCGGTCACGTTCGACAACTCGACGTGGGTCCGCTCGTACGACCTGCTCGGCCTCAAGGTCGGCTACAAGAAAACCGTGACGCGGAATTGGCTGCTCGATCTCTCCGCGGGTGGTGACAACCTCACCGGAAGCACGTACTATAGCTTCCTCTTCGTCGGCGCCAACTTCGCCTCGCTCGCGCAGGCGCAGGACGGCGGACGCGGAGACGGGTACATCATCCCGGCGCCCTACACGGCCCAGTTCTACGGCAACATTAGCCTGCGATACGTGTTCTGATCGACCGGCTGCGCGCACGCAAGGAATGGCAATTCTTCGGGGTCCTGCCGAAGGCGGATAAGCCGCTCGCCGGAGCGTGGTGGGCGGCGGTGGTATTGCGTGGCGTGCTGCCGGCCGTGTTTGCGATCGCGATGGGTGTATTGGTCGGGGCCGTCCAGAGCGGGCGGCCCCTGATCGTCCCCCTCGCGTTCGCGGGCGCGGTGTTCATCGTGCTGCAGGTGCTCGCGCCGATCCATCAAGCGATCAGCGCGAACCTGGGCGACCGCACCGCGGCGTGGTTGTACGATCGCCTAACGGACGCCTGCCTGCGGCCGCCGGGCATGGGTCATCTCGAGAATGCGGCGCTGGCGAGCGATCTCGTCGTCGCGCGCGACTTCGACCTCGGCATGACCGGCCCGCCGCTCTCCATCGACATGGACTTCATCGCCGGCGGGCTCGTCGAGATGATCGGCGGGCTCGCCTGCGCGGTGGTGCTGTTCGGCTACTCGTGGTGGGCGCCGGTCGTTCTCGCCGGCGCGTGGCTGTTCACGCATTGGTTCCTGCGGGAGAGCGGCGTCTGGTTCGATCGCAACACCGAGCCGGTGCGCGCCGCACGACGCGACGCCGAATACGCCTACCGCCTCGCCGTGGACCCGTCGCCGGCCAAGGAGCTGCGCCTGTTCGGACTCGCGGACTGGACGCTCGAGCGATTCGTCGCGCGTCGTACGCTCCTGCACCGGTTGCAATACGAGGCCACGCGACTGCGCGAGAAGCCGCTCGCCCTGAGCACGGTGATCGTGGTGGCGGCGAACCTGCTCGTGTTCGCGATGCTCGCGCGCGACGCGTCGGCCGGCCGGCTTTCGTTAGGCGCGCTGGTGGTGTTCGCGCAGTCCGCGATCGGCGTGTCGATGATCGCCTTCGGAGGCCTCAACTGGTCGCTCGACGGCGCGTCGTCGCCCGTGGCCGCCGTGCTCCGGCTCGAGCCGGCCATGGCCGCCGCCGGCGCCCTGAGCGCCGGCCACCGCCCTGCGTTAGGCATGCCGCGCCGCGAGATCCGGTTCCGTGACGTGACGTTCGCCTACCCCGGCGGCGCGCCCGTGCTCAAGCACTTCGATCTTGTCATCCCGGCCGGCTCGTCCATGGCGATCGTCGGACAGAACGGCGCGGGCAAGACGACGCTGGCCAAGCTGCTCTGCCGGCTCTACGACCCGCAGGCGGGCGCGATCGAGATCGATGGCGTCGACCTCCGCGAGCTCTCGATCGACGCCTGGCGCGAGCGCGTGACCGCGGTGTTCCAGGATTTCATCCGCTTCGAGCTGCCCCTGCGCGACAACGTCGCGCCGAACGGCGCGCCGGACGAGACGATCTACGCCGCGCTCGAAGCCGCCGGCGCCGCGCGACTCGCGCGCCTCGATACGGTTCTCGCCCGCGGCTACGACGACGGCACCGAACTGTCCGGCGGTCAGTGGCAGCGCGTCGCGCTCGCGCGCGCGTTGTCCGCCGTCGCGCGCGGCGCCGGCCTGGTGTTGCTGGACGAGCCGACGGCGCAGCTCGACGTCCGCGGCGAAGCGGAGATCTTCGACCGCATCCTCGGCGCCACACGCCAGTGCACGACGCTGCTCATCTCGCACCGCTTCTCCACGGTGCGCCACGCGGACCGCATCTGCGTGCTCGAGCACGGGCGCGTCGTGGAGCTCGGTACGCACGACGAGCTGATTGCGTTAGGCGGCCGATACCGCACGATGTTCGAGCTGCAGGCCAAGCGCTTCGCCGTGATCGAGGGCGAGGAAGAGATGACGTATGACGTCCTCTGAACGCGCCGACGCCCTGCCGCCCGCCCTGCCATCCATGTGGCGGCTGTGCAAGCTCGGGTACCAGCACGAGCCGGGCCTCATGGCGACGTCGTTCCTGCTCGTGCTGTTTGCGGCGCTCCCCGACGCGCTCATCGCCCTCTGGCTCAAGTTCCTGGGCGACGGCGTCGTGCGCCACGAGCCGCGCGTCGTCCTGTGGTCCGCGTTAGGACTGGGACTGTCGGCGGCGGCGACGTGGTTCCTCCGCACGCTGAGCACGCGCGTCCAACGCACCTTCCGCGACAAGGTGACGATCGCCCTCGAATCGCACGTCGCGCGGCTGCAGGCCACGATCGCTACGATCGCGCACCACGAACGGCCGGACTACCTCGACCGGCTGTCCGTCCTCCGCAACCAGATGTTCGTGCTCGACCACATGTACATGTCGGTCTTCGCCACGGCATCGTGGATCTTGTGGCTTGCGGTCACGATCGCGCTGCTCGTGTCCATTCATCCTGCGCTCGCGCTGCTCGCGGCGTTCGCGCTGCCGACCGTGTTCACGGCGTCGTGGCGCCCCGCGGTGGAGCGCCGCGCGCAAGAACGCGTGGCGCAGCCGGCGCGCCTGGCGCGGCATCTCTTCACCCTTGCCACCACCGCGCAGCCGGGCAAAGAAGTTCGCGTCACGAACATCGGCCGGCGCCTCGGCACCGACCGGCGTGCCGCGTGGGAACGCTGGTATGGGCCCGTCGCGTCGGCGCGCAACGTCTCGGCCGCGTGGCACACCTTGGCGTGGGCGGTATTCGGCGCCGCGTACGTCGGCGCCGTGGTATTCGTCGCCTACGTGCTCCGTGCGACGGCGGGCGACGTGCTGCTCGTGCTGGCCGCCGGCGCGCGGCTTTCCGCCTACGTGGGCGCGACGGTCGGCGAAATCGGATTCTTGCGCGGCGTGTGGATGGACGGCTCGCGCCGGCTGGCATGGCTCGAGGACTATGCGGCGTCGCTCACCGCGGCGGCCGATGTGCCGGTGCCTAACGCACTGCGCGACGGGATCCGGCTCGAGCATGTCTCGTTCGCCTACCCTGGCACGTCGCGCCTCGTGCTCGACGATGTCTCGGTCGCGATTCCGGCCGGCGCCGTCGTCGCCATCGTGGGCGAGAACGGCGCCGGCAAGTCGACGCTCATCAAGCTGCTCGCCAAGATGTACGCGCCGACGTCCGGCGCGATTTACCTGGACGATGTTCCGCTCGCGCGCGTGGATGCCGAGGCGTGGCGCGCGCGACTCGCCGGCGCATTCCAGGATTTCTACAAGTTCGAGCTCCGCGCGCAACACACGATCGGCGTGGGCGACGTCCCGCGCGTCGACGACGCGGCCGCCGTCGGCGCAGCCGTCGACCGCGCGGGTGCCACCGATGTCATCGATCGATTCGCATCCGGACTCGACACGCAGCTCGGCCCAACGTGGCCCGGCGGCGTGGATGTGTCGTACGGCCAGTGGCAGAAGCTCGCGTTGGCCCGCGGCTTCATGCGCGACGATCCATTGCTGCTCGTGCTCGATGAGCCCACCGCCGCGCTCGACGCGGAAACCGAGCACGCCTTGTTCGAGCGGTTCGCGAGCGCGGCGCGCGCGCGTCGGACGAGCCGCACGACGATCCTCGTCTCGCACCGCTTCTCGACCGTGCGCATGGCCGACCTGATCATCGTGCTCGACGGCGCGCATCTGGTCGAGGTCGGCTCGCACGAGGATCTACTGGCCCGCGGCGGTCAGTACGCCGAGCTCTACCGGATCCAGGCCGAAGCGTACCGTTAGTCATCGCGGATGAGGCCGGTGACGTCCGCGCGGCCGGTCCGTCTCAACGGGAGCGAACCTTGGCGCGCACTCTCCCGGAGGATCGAATGCGGTATCGCTCTCTCGGCGTGATGGCGGCCGCGCTCCTCGCCGCCTGCAGCACCCTCACCGACTCGAGCGGCGGCGCGGTGGCCGGCTCGTACGATGTATTCTTTCAGACCACGATGACGGCGTCGAGCATCAACGGCTCGGCGACGCTGCCGCAGACGCTGGGCACGATTTCGTTAGGCACGCCCGACGGCAGCGGGGCGTTCAGCGGCTCGTTCACCATCAAGAGCGGCGGCGGCTCCGGCACGGTCGCCGGCACGATGGCGACCGGCGGCTCGGTCACCATCACGCACTTCGGCGATCCGAATCTCACGCCCCTCCAGGCGGTGGCATTCCTCCAGACCGCGATGCCCTCGTGCAACTTCACGCAGGCCGTGTCGGGCGCGATGGGTGGCGCGGTCGCGAGCGGCAACCTTGCCCTCACGGGCGGTCTCACGCTGCCGTGCTCGTGGACCAACGGCGATTCCACGGTCATCGTCCCAACCGTCGTCACCGTGCAGGTGTCGGGCAGCCAGGACTGAGTCCGCCTCCGCCTAACGGACGTCAGGGATTGGCCGCGAACAACTTGTTGCACACGGCGCCCAACGCATGGCCCAGCGCCGCCCCGGACAGTTTGGTGAAGCCCGGCGCGCCGACTGCGTCGATGGTACACACGCGAGACGGGGCCTTGAAGGCCGCGATCCCGGTCATGTGCTGCAGCGCCTTGTCGCCCACGCCGTCGAGCGGGTGCGGGTCGACCAGATTCGTCGAGAACGCATCGAAACCGGTGGCGTTATCGGCGATCAGCGTGACCGAGATGTTGCCGCCGGTGGTGTTGTACGAACACGCTTGCGCGCTGAGCGTCTTCGGCGTCCCGTGCGGATCGGCCAACAAGGGACCGGTGACATCCGGCGTGAAATACGTTGCGCAGGCCGTGGCGCCGAGGCTCGTCCAGGTGCCGGTCGATGCGACGGAGCTGCCGCTTGCCGTCGACGGACTGTCGCCGTGTCCACAGTGGCCGGGCGCGTTGGCGAGTGCCGCGGCGATGGCCAGATACGCGATCGAGCGAGTCATGACTCCTCCGTGATGTGCGGGTCACGTGCGACACGCCCTCGCGTGCCGGACACGGCGCGCACGTTCGGAGGCCCGTGTTATTGCCGCGTTACGCCAGTGTTATCAGACCACGTCGGGTCTGATCGCGGCGTCACCGAGCGCCTCGACTCGGCCGACGAACGGCTCGCACCGTTCCGCTGTTCCCGCCGCCGCAGTAAAACCGATCCTTCCCGTCAGACTCGAGTCCGGAGATCTTGACGTCGGGGGGCATCGTTAGGCGATCGAGCACCGTGCCGGAGCGCGGATCGACTCGGCGAAGCTCGCTCTCAGCACCCTCCCACGTCGCGTGCCACAGCTCGCCGTCGACCCACGTGACACCCGTGACGAACCGGTTCGACTCGATCGTGCGAAGAATCGCGCCCGTGTCGGGGTCGATCTGATGAATCTTGCGCGCCCGATACTCGCCCACCCAGAGCGTTCCTTCCGCCCACGCCAATCCCGAATCGCCGCCCGCGCCCGGTGCTGGAATCGTCGACACGACGCGCCGGGTCTTGGGATCGATTTTCTGGATTCGCTGCTCGGCAATCTGATAGAGGAACTCGCCATCGAAGGCCGTTCCCGCGTGCGCCGGCACGTCAATCGCGCACCGCTCCGCTCCGGTCGCGGGGTCGAATGCACGCACCGCATCTCCGGCCGCAAACCAGACTGACTGACCGTCGTACGTGACGCCGGCGATGCTGCTCGCCCGCGGAAATGGTCCGTACTCGCGAATGATCTCGGCCTTGGCTTTGCGCATGACGAAACGCTAAGGGATCGGGAGGGCGCCGGGGAGTAACAACGCTGTCGTGAATCCGGCCGCGGGAGGCATGATCCATCGGCGCGCCCGCCCGCGTCCGAACGCCTGCACCTTCCCTTCCCCAGCAAGGTCCTCGAGCGCCCGCTGCAGCGTGCGCTGACTCGCGCCGAGCGCGAGCGCGAGCGACGAGGTCGACCACGCTTCGCCGTCGTCGAGTAGCGCCAGCACCGATGCGTGGGCATCATCGACCGGCCGCGCGAGCACCAGAACCTCGCGTGCGCGCCGGGGCGCGAGCGCGAACCCTCGCTTCGTCGCGTGAATGTCCGCGGAACGGCGGAGCGCCGCCCGAAGCCGCCCGATCTCGACGCGCAGCCGCGCGCGGTGCGAGTCATCGACGTATTTCGCGCCGAACGCGCGCGCGAGGAGCACGTCGCGCGCCACGTCGTCCGGCCAGGCTTCGCCGAGTGCGCGCGCGAGGGCCAAGAGCACCGGCCGCGTCGCGAGCGACACCGACGTCCCTGCCTGCCTAACGGCGTTCCGGCACGCGTCCACGATCAGCGCGTCCGACGCCAATGCGGCCTCGACGTCCTCGAGCCGGAGCATCCGTTCGCCACCGTGCCCAACGAGGCGCGCCGCCGGCGCATCGAGTGCGACGGACGTCCGTTCCACCTCGGCCGCGAGCGACGGGATGCCCGCGGCCTTCGCCGCGACCGCCGCACGCGCGAGTGCATCGCGCGCCGCTCGCGTGCGCAGCCGGCGCAGCGCGATGCCGGCCACCACCATCTCGAATGCGGCTCTCGAGGCAGGTGGAAACGCCGCCACGTCGAGATCGGCGATGACGCGTTCGGCGTCATCCACGCGCCCGGTGAGCAGGAGGCGGCGCGCCATGAGGTGCCGCGCGTGGGCGGCGTTCCCGACATCGCCGTGACGCGCGAGCGTCGCCTGCGCCGCCTCGAGGGCCGCGACCGGCCAGCCCAAGTCGCGCGTGACGAGCGCGATCTCCGCTTCGGCCACCGCGCATCGCGCACGGGCAACGGGCTCCCGCGGGCCGAACGCTTTCGCCGCGCGCCGGAGCAATGCGCGCGCGCGCTCCAGATCGCCGAGCTGCGCCATGGCGATCCCGCGCAGGGCGAGCGCGGACGCGTCGTCACGGAGCGCCACGCGGTTGAGCGCGCCTAACGGATCGCCGGCCGCGAGCGCGCGGCCGGCGGCGACGATCATCGAGTCCATCGAAATCCCGTCACAGTTGTTACTCACACCCTCGGATGGCCCGCGCCTAATCTAGGCTCGTACGCCGCCCGCTCGGAAGCCGACGGTGCGACCGGATGATCCACCCGTGAGAGGAGAAC
>DASYXE010000032.1:0-4285 GCA_035935375.1 Gemmatimonadaceae bacterium
GAGGCGATGCGTCGGCGGCGCCCGTCGCAACTGGCCCTCCTCGACCACCAGCACGCCGCCTTTGATCACGTACCGTGGCGTGGCGAACATGGCGGCGATGTTCGCATCGCGCGAATAGATCGTGATGTCCGCGTCGGCGCCTGCGCCCAGGTGCCCCTTCCTGGTCAGGCCTAACTGACGTGCCGGACCGGCGCGCGTGATGATCGCGATTTCGCGCAGCGTGTACTCGCGCGCGAGGCCGTCGGCGAGCGCGCTGCCGGCGAGCAGCCTGTGATTCACGTGCCCGAGGCGCTCGTCGCGGTAGGCGCGATCCATCAGGAGGCGAATGAGCTCCGGGTAACTCGTGAACGTGCCGCCATTGGGGTGATCCGTGGACAGGAGCACGCGCCACGGGTCCTCGGAGAGCAAAAACAGCTCGAGGCCGACGACCCACTGGAGCGACGCGACCGCCGCGGCATCGCGGTACTCGTACGGCACGATCCCGCAGCCCGTCTCGAGCTCGACATCCACGTTCACCCAGCGGCGTCCGCTGCTGGCGTGGAGCAGATACTCCACCGCGCCGTCGGCCGTCACGGTGGTGGCGTGTCCGAGCATCACCTGTCCGACATCGGCCGTGACTTCAGGGTGCGCATTGATGTACGCGATGAGCTCCTTGGCGCCCGACGCCCACGGTGTGCCGGCTCCGCCGGCGTAGGCGTGGAATTGCACGTGCGTGAAGTGTGCACGACGGCCGGACAGCGCGCGCATGCTGTCGAGCGTCGTGGCCACGTTGCCGGGCAGGCCGAGGTTGTTGCAGTGGATGTGCACGGGGTGCGGCAGCGCGAGCGTGTTGGCGGCGTCGGCCAGCGTTTCCATGATGGCGCGCGGCGTCACACCCGGAATGCCTGACGCATCATCGATGCTCGACACGGCGCGGACGTTGCGCTTCCAGAGTTCGATGCCGCCCGGGTTGACGCACTTGATCGCATACGCGCCGGTTGCGCCTAACAACCACGCTGCGTAGTCGCGGGCGCGGTCGCGTTCGCCGGCCGCCACCTGCTGCAACAGGTACGCGTCGTTGCCCATGAGGACGAAGAACCCGGCGTCGATGATGGGCGTGTCGTCGAGCTGGGCGTGCGTGTCGCGCGCACCCGCGGGCGCAACGGCGGCGTCGAACACCGTGGTGTAGCCGAGCCCCGCGTAGCGATACCCCGTGGTGAACGTGGTGGGCACGGTGCCGCCCGTCCCCGAACGCGCGACGGCGTCGAGCAGCGCCGGCGGCGACGCGGGATCCGCCGTGCGTTCATCGGAAAGAATACGGCGCGCCTGATTCACGCTCGACGCGGCGATGTGCGCGTGGATGTCGATGCCGCCCGGCATCACGACCATGCCGTGCGCGTCGAGCCGCGGCGCATCATCGGGGAGCGAGCCGACGATGCAGCCGTCTTCGATGCACACGTCGCGCACGTCGCCGTCAATGCCGTTGGCGGGATCGTACACGGCGCCGCCCGTGATGCGCAGGCGGTCGGTCACGACCGGCGAGCCCGGCGCGCACCTACACGTTGGGCGAGCGCGCGCACCACCTGCGCCGCGACCAGCGGGCCTGGCACCGGCGCGCGCAGGGGAAGCGGCACGTCGTCCATGCGGAAGGCGGTGCCCCCCTCGTGGATACCGGCGACGCCCGTGTCGATCGCCACGTCGCACGCGGTGTCCGATGCGGCGGGCCCGATGACAACGCAGCGGAGGCCGTCGACGGCGAACGGGATGCCTAACGTACGGCCGACGACCAGCACCGCGTCCACGGCGCCCGCGGCGACGAGTGCACGCGGGCCGTCATCGGGACGAAACCGCGGAACGCCGCGCGAGTAGTCGACCGTCATGGGGTATCCGGTCTGCCACGTGAGCACGGACTCGGCGCCCACGC
Source organism: Gemmatimonadaceae bacterium (assembly GCA_035935375.1). Lineage (GTDB taxonomy): Bacteria > Gemmatimonadota > Gemmatimonadetes > Gemmatimonadales > Gemmatimonadaceae > JADGGM01. The sequence goes on from DASYXE010000032.1 coordinate 1,904, forward strand.
GATTGCCTCCCGCGCGAAGCGGCGTGACGGACGCGCGCGTGACCGCATTGAGCTCCTGGCCGAGCGCGGTGAGCGATTCGGCGCGGCCCGGCTGCGGCGGCAAGCCGCCGGGCTCCGCGTCGTAGACGATCGCCACGTAGTGCGCGGCCGTCAGCGTGCGCGCGAGATCGCCCAGCGCGCCATCGATCGGGTCCCCGCCTAACAGACGACCGGCGAGGACGGCGCGCAGGGCGGCAATGGCGTCGAGCTCCTGGCGGGCGCTCACGCGGATCCGCGCGTCGGCGTCAGCCGGGCCGCACGCGTCGCCCACGTCGACGGACACGACGCGCCGCCCGCGGCGACCATCCGGGACGAACAGCCCCGCGGGCTCGGGCGCGTACCGGGACGCATAGCGCGGATATCGCGCCGCCGGGTCGGTGCCCCAGAAGACGATACAGTCGGCGCGATTTCGAATCTCGCCGAGCGTCGCGCTCACGCGGCCGCGTCGTTGCGCGGCGAGGATGCCATCGGCTACGGCCGAGGAGCTCAGACCATCGACGACAGCATGCAGCGTGTCGGCGATTTCGACCGCGGCCCGCTGCGTTTCGCACGAGATGTCGGTGCCGAGGAACACCAGCGCGCGCCGGGCTTGATCGAGGAGGTCCGCAGCGGCATCGAGTGCAGCCTCGACGGTAACCGTGGATGCGCGCGCTCGAGCGAGTTGTGGCACACGTCCGTCCCCGAACCACGACGCGCCGAGCGGGCAAGCGCCGCGCGCTTCGGCAATGCGCCCGTCGCGCACAGCCACGGCGATGTCATCGCACGAGCAGCCACATCCCAGGCAGGTGACGTGCTCGACGAGACCCCCTCCCGGCATCTGGCTCATGCGCTTCTTCTCCCGCTGCCCCCGATTGCGTGATACAGCTTTCGCGCGCGCCGCACAAGCGCGGCGTGGCAAGCGGTGTCGCTCCGACCGCGCGCGAAGATCGTACAGACCGGGCTGCCCCGCGGAATCCGCTCACCGGGATGCGGCACGTCACGCACCGATGGGTCGTCGAGCCATGCGCGCGTGTCGCCGACCACAACGGTCCGCTTCGCGAACACTATTGCCTTGCCGAAGGCCTGGGCGGCAGAGTCCCGGCGAGCGGAGTCGAGGTCGAAACGCGTCGACACGCCGTCGCATCCCCTGACGTGCGCTCCGAACACCGAAAATCCGAACGCGCGTTCGGCGAGCTCCATGGAGGCCGTGTACCGCGGGTTCACCTCTGTCACGAACGGCGTGCCGCTGCGGGCAATGAAGTCGATCCCGTTGACACCCACAAGACGGAGCTCCCGCGTGAGAGTGTCGGCGATGGCAGAGGCGGCCTCGAACAACGCGCGGCCGTTGGCGAACGTTGCCGACTGGGCCGGGACCAGAACGCTGCCGCAGTAACCGAAACCAGACGCTCCGAACTCGGCCTCGCCGACGAGCTGTCGACTGAACGCGAACGGGACAGCGCGCAAACCATCGGCGACGAACACGAGCGAGCCGGGTTGGCCGGCGATGTGTTGCTGCAAGAAATGCGTTCGACGCAACGCGTCGCCGTGTCGCCAGCGCGTGATGCCGTGGCCACCGCCCGAGGCGAACGGCTTGGCCAACCATGTGGTGCGGCCCGAATCGCGACCGACGCGGAGACGCAGCTCCGGCGCGGCAAAGCCATGTTTGCGCAGGAGGGCGGCCACCACCGATGGCGCTCGCGCCCGCGCCAACACATTCGGCGGATTGCCGAGCAGGCGGCGGCCTCGCGCGAGCACGCGCACGGCGTCGGGATGGTTCTCGAAACTGGCGACATATGCAACCCACTCGCCGGGCACGGCGGCCGTGGCGCGGGCCAAGCCTAACGGATCGCACCGGCCGACGGCGGGGCCCGGCGCGCGAAGGGCGAGCGCCGGCGTCGCGCCGTTGTCGAGATCGGCGAACGCGTCGACCGACGCCACCGCGTAGCCGGCCCGCATCGCCGATTCGACCAATCCGCGCGTCGAGAAGCCGGCGACGACGACGCCTTCCGCCGGCCGGCCAGTCTTCCGCGAACGAGACGGATCACGGGATGCCGAGACGGTGGCGCGCGGCATCGGGGGTGATCACGAAGAGATGGTCGAGCACCGTGCCGGACGCCTCGCGGAGCCCGAGTGCGTTGACGAGCGCATCGTTCGCGCCCCCGGCGAGGCCATCGGCGATGAGCGCGGCGCCCTGCGCGGCTTCCTTGGCCGTGCGGGCGAAGCCAGCCAGCCGGCGCACCGGCGCGAACGGGCTGAGCCTCAGCCGCAGCTCGCGCGTGATCTCGTCGGCGTGCGTTAGGCGGCCGGAGAGCAGAATCTCGTACGGGTGCGGCACGATGGTGCACAACGCGGCCACTGCCTTGA
>DASYXE010000033.1:0-5675 GCA_035935375.1 Gemmatimonadaceae bacterium
CACACATGTGCGCGTCGCCGAGGGCGACGTGGGCTACGTGCTCGATCGCTCGCGCCTCGAGCCGGCGATCGCCGAAGAAGCCGGCCGCCTTGGCGCCGAGATCGTGATCGCCACCGAGGCAACGGCCGTCACGCGCACAGAAAGCGGCTGGCGTGCGGCGACCCGCGGCCCATCGGGCGCGGGCACGGTGGACGCGCGACTGGTGATCGCCGCCGACGGCGTGGAGAGCATGGTAGGCCGCGGGGCAGGTCTCGACACGCGCGTACCGGCTCGCGACATGGAGAGTTGCGCGCAATACGTCGTGGGCGGCATCGCGTTCGACCCGGACGCGATCTACCTGCATTTCGGCCGCGACATCGCGCCGGGTGGCTACGCCTGGGTGTTCCCCAAGGGCGTGGGCGTGGCCAACGTCGGACTGGGCATCGTCGCCTTACGCGGTGAGCGCGGGCGCAGCGCGCGCGCGTATCTCGACCGATACCTCGAGTCCTATTTTCCGACGGGCGTGCGCACAGGCTATACGGTAGGCGGCGTGATCGTGTCGCCGACGCTCGCCCGCACGGTGACCGACGGCATGATCCTCTGCGGCGACGCGGCGCACATGATCAATCCGCTGTCTGGCGGGGGGATCGTGAACGCGATGAAGGCCGGCCGGCTCGCGGCGAACGTTGCCCACGCAGCCCTCGACGCCGGCGACACGAGCGCGGCGCGTCTCGCGCTATACCACGCCGAGTGGATGCGGCTGTTAGGCGACGACCACCTCCGCTTCTACCGGATCAAGGAAGCGTTGGGCAAGTTCGACGACGCGTTCTTCGACAAGCTCGCGCGATCGGTGAACCGCATCCCGGAGGAGCGGCGCACGTTAGGCAAGATCTTTGCGCGGGCGCTCGTGAGACACCCGGCGCTGTTTCCGGTCGTCGCAAAGTATTTCGTGTAGGCCGGGCTTGCACCGATTGGCTGGCTGCTACGCTCATGAGGAAAACGGATCAAAGCGAAAACAACGGATGAAAACGGATGCGCGCACAGCGCCGATGGATGCCGCTTTGCTGTTTTCCCCAATTCTGTGGTTTTGTTGTTGCCTGATCCGCTATGATCCGTTGTTTTCGCTCTAATCCGTGTCTTCGTGAGCGTAGGGGCCAGCTACGACGGAGCTGTACGTGAGACGCCCTGCGCCGAATTCGGCCTCGTAACGCGACGAATGATCGATGTCCCTACCGCGCATCGGTTGGCGATAGCGCCGGCGCACGAATCGAGTTGGGCGAGCGTCCCGAAGGCCGGAGTGGATGGGGACCACGCATATACCGGGTGTCGCGGCACCGCGAACAGATCCCCGCTCCAGGTGCTTGCGCCGCCAATCGTGAACGCGAGCGCATACCCTTCTCGCTTCGCAATGCGATGCTCGCGTTCGGCGTGTGCGCCGAACGGCCAACTGACCGCCGCCGAGTCCACGTCCAGCGCATCGCGGATCGCCGCCCGCGATCGCGAGAGCTCGCGCGCCACGCCGCCGTCGTCTAACCACGTGAGGCGCGGATGGGTCGCGGTGTGCGACGCGAACTCGATGCCACGCGACTGCCACCGGCGCATGTCGCGCCACGCAAGGTGCGCGAACCGGCGGCCGCCGTACGCCACGTCCCAGCGGTTGAGCTTCCCCGCGTAGTCGGTGACCACGAAGCAGATGGCCGTGAAGCCGTGCGCCGAGAGCACCGGGAACGCGTAGTCGCGCAGCGCCCGGTAGCCGTCATCGAAGGTGATCGCAATGTCGTGAGGCGCGGCGCGGCGTACTCCGGTCAGGCAGGCGCGCAGCTGCTCGAGCGAGAGGGTGCTACACCCGCCGCCCGCCAGGCGTTCGATCTGTCGCGCGAACCGGCGCGGCGACAGGCGCGTGACGCCTAACTCAGCGCGCCGGTCGACCTTGTGATAGCACAGGATGCGCGGCGGCGTCACGCCAACGCGCGTTCCACCGGCGTGTAGTCCAGGCCGAACGCTTCCGCCACCGCCGGGTAGACCACCTTCCCGTCCACCACGTTCAACCCTTTGGCCAGCGACGCGTTCTCGCACAGCGCGCGCTTCCAGCCCTTGTTCGCCAGCTGCAGCGCATAGGGGAAGGTTGCGTTGGTCAGGGCGAGCGTCGACGTGCGCGGCACGCCGCCCGGCATGTTCGCCACGCCGTAGTGGATCACGCCGTCCACCACGTACACCGGATCCTCGTGCGTGGTCGCGTGAATCGTCTCGACCGAGCCGCCCTGGTCGATAGCGACGTCCACGATCACCGCGCCGGCCTGCATGATCTTCAAGTCCTCGCGACGCACGAGCCGCGGCGCCTTGGCGCCCGTGACGAGCACCGCGCCGACGACGAGATCGGCGGTCGCGATCTGCTCGAGAATGGTATGCCGGTTCGAGTACACGAGCGTCACGTTCGCCGGCATCACGTCGGACAGATAGCGCAGGCGCTCGAGCGAGATGTCGAGAATGGTCACCTTGGCGCCGAGTCCGGCCGCCATCTTCGCGGCGTGCGTGCCGACCACGCCGCCGCCCAGAATCACCACCTTGCCGGGCGGCACGCCGGGCACGCCGCCCAACAACACGCCGCGTCCACCGTGCAGCTTCTCCAGGTAGCGCGCGCCCTCCTGCACCGCCATCCGCCCCGCGACTTCGGACATCGGCGTCAGCAGCGGCAGCTCGCCGTTAGGCAGCTGCACCGTCTCGTACGCGATGCACGTGGCACCGCTCGCCATGTGTGCGCGCGTGAGCCGCTCGTCCGCCGCGAAATGGAAGTACGTGAAGATCGTCTGCCCCTTTCGCATGCGCTTCCACTCGACCTCGATCGGCTCCTTCACCTTCATGATCATGTCGGCCTGCTTCCAGACCGCGTCGGCGTCCGGCGCGATCGCCGCGCCCGCCTTCACGTACAAGTCGTCCGCGAAGCCGCTGCCTTCACCCGCCGATTTCTCGACGAGCACCTTGTGACCGCTCGCGACCAGGGACTCCGCGCCCGCCGGCACCAGCGCGACGCGGTTTTCATTCGTTTTGATCTCTTTCGGAACGCCGATGAGCATGGTTCGAGATGAGTGATGGACGTTTGTGAAAGCGATGAAATAATAACGAAACGGATGCTGCGCGTCTGAATCTCCGGTAGCCGTGATTCCCCACGTGGTTGGCTTCTTCGCTCTGGGGAACGCGGAAAGAGCGGAAACAATGAAAACAGCAGCTTGCCAAGCCGTGCGTGTTGAGCACACGCTCGGCCGTGATCACCGCACTTTTTGACAACAACAAAGGCTACACGCCACGCGCGTCGATGCCGGCTCCGCTATCCGCCGCGGCCCCCGTGGTTGTCCTTTCTTACCAGTCGCCGCCACCCAACGCCAGCACGGTCTGCCGGTCCGGGTCGAAGTACGCCGCGGATACTTCAGCGACCGACTCCGGTGTGATGTCGTCGATCAGCGCCAGCACTTGGTCGAGCGAGCGGAACGGCTCGTCGTAGAGCGCGACGCCGGCAGCACGATACATCCGCGACGAGACGCTTTCCAGCGACAGCGTGACCTGCCCTTTGAGCTGGCTCTTCCCTTCCGCGATTTCTTTCGCCGTGAGACTGTCGGCTGCGAGCTTCGCCAGCGCCTCGCGGATCGCCGCGCGCGCCTGCACGGCGGTCTCGGGCGCGGTGCCCACGTAGACGCCGTGTGAGCCGGTTTCGGGATGGAAGTTCTGGAACGAGTACACTGAATAAGCGAGGCCCAGCTCTTCGCGCACGCGCTGGAAGAGCCGCGAGCTCATCCCGCCACCCAGAACCGTATCGACCAGCACGACCGCGTATCGACGCGGGTCGCTGTGGGCCACGGTCGGCGAGCCGAACACGATGTGCGTTTGGGCGCCCTCGCGCGCCACGTGGCGCTCCGATGGCGGCGCCGGCAGAAGCGCGGGCGTTTCGAGGGGCGCGGCATCGCCGCTGTCGATGGCCGCCCAACCGGTCTCGTCGAGAATCTCGAGCAGCCGATCGTGATCCACGTTTCCCGCCGCGGCCACGACCACTTGTGGCGGGTGGTACGCCCGCGAGTGCAGCTCGCGCAACTCGCGCACGCCGAGGGCGCTCACCGTTTCGCGGGTGCCGAGGATCGAATAGCCATAAGGATGCGCGCCCCACATCGCTTCGTTGTGGAGCTCGAACACCAGGTCGTCCGGCGTGTCTTCCACCATCCCGATTTCCTCGAGCACCACCTTGCGCTCGAGCCGCAGATCCTCGGCGCGCAACAGCGGTTGAAACACGAGATCGCCGATCACGTCCGCGGCCTGCGGGAGATGCTCGTCCAGCACGCGCGCCTGATACGACGTGTGCTCGCGCGCCGTGTACGCATCGAGCGAACCGCCCAACACCTCGAGCGACAGCGCGATCTCGCGGGCCGAGCGCGACCGCGTGCCCTTGAACACCATGTGCTCGAGCAGGTGCGAGACGCCCATCCGGTCGCGGGGTTCGTGCACGGAGGCAGCGCGCACCCAGGCCCCGAAACTGACCGACCGCACTCCCGGCATGTACTCCGAGAGCACGGTCAGTCCGTTGGGCAAGGTCGTGCGGCGCAGTCCCGTGTCGGGCTTTCGCCTGACTGGGCTCACCGCCGCGAGCGACCTCCGCGCCGCGAGCGCGGGCGACCGTGCGATTCCGAACCGTCGCCGCCGTTGTGCGGCTCGGCTTCACCGCCGGCGCCGGCCGCCGCGGGCTCCCGGTCTCCGCCGCCCTGCGGCCGGTCGCCGCGCTGCCGCTCGCCGCGCCCTTCGTTAGGCTGGTCGGGCGTGCCTTCCGGCTTCGGGATGAGCGCCTTCATCGAGAGACGCAGGCGGCCGCGCTCGTCCTTGTCGATCAGCTTGACGCGCACCGTGTCGCCCTTCTTGACCACGTCCTCGGTTTTCTCGGTGCGCCCGTGCTGGAGCTCGGAGATGTGCACCAGGCCTTCCGTGCCCGGCAGAATCTCGACGAAGGCGCCGAACGGCGTGGTGCTCTTGACCACCGCGTCGTACGTCGCGCCGATCTCGGGCTCCTTGGTGAGCGACTGGACCATGGCGCGTGCCCGCTCCATCGCCTCACCGCCCACCGCGGCGATCGTGACCAGGCCCGTGTCGTCAACGGTGATCTCGGCGCCGGTCTCATCCTGGATGCCGCGGATCGTCTTGCCCTTGGGGCCGATGAGATCGCCGATCTTTTCCGGGTTGATGGTGAGCGTCACGATGCGCGGTGCGTACGGCGACAGATCGGGGCGCGGTTGGGCGAGCGCCTTGTTCATCTCGCCGAGGATGTGCAGCCGTCCCTCGCGCGCGCGAGCCAACGCTTCGCGCATGATTTTGAGGTCGAGCCCCTCGATCTTGATGTCCATCTGGATCGACGTGATGCCGGTTTCCGTACCGGCCACCTTGAAGTCCATGTCGCCCAAATGGTCTTCGGTGCCGAGGATGTCCGTTAGGATGGCGTAGCGGTCGCCTTCCTTGATGAGACCCATCGCGACGCCTGCCACCGGCGCCTGATACGGCACCCCGGCGTCGAACAGCGCGAGCGATCCGCCGCACACCGATGCCATCGACGACGATCCGTTGGACTCGAGAATGTCGGACACGACGCGAATGGTATACGGGAACTTCTCGAAGTCCGGCAGCAGCGGCTGCAGCGCGCGTTCGGCCAGGTTGCCGTGTCCGAT
>DASYXE010000034.1:0-1992 GCA_035935375.1 Gemmatimonadaceae bacterium
CTAACGGCGCGCCGCCGCCACCCCGGTACGACGACACGCCCATCGCACCCATATCGTGCCTCGATTCTACCTCACGACCGCCATCGACTACGCCAACGGCGAGCCACACCTGGGCCACGCCTTCGAGAAGATCGGCGCCGATGCCATCGCCCGCTACCACCGGCTGTTAGGCGACGACGTGTGGTTCCTCATCGGCATGGATGAGCACGGACAGAAGGTCGCGCAGACCGCCGCCGAACGCGGCCTCTCGCCGCAGCAACTCACCGACCAGGTCGCGGAAAGCTTCCAGCGGATGTGGGGCCACCTCCAAATCTCGCACAACCAGTTCATCCGCACGTCGTCGGCCGAGCACCGCGAAGGCGTGCGCGACCTCCTCGAGCGGATCTTCGAGCGCAACCCCGACGACTTCTACGAGAAGTCGTATCAGGGCTGGTATTGCGTCGGCTGCGAAGCGTTCAAGCAGGATTCGGAGATCGTCGACGGACATTGCGTGCTCCACCCAACGCGCACGCTCGAATGGGTCGAGGAACGCAACTGGTTCTTTCGCCTCTCGGCGTATCAGGACCGGCTGCGCGCGCACATCGCCGCGCACCCCGAGTTCGTACAGCCGGAGTCGCGCCGCAACGAGATCGTGAGCCTGCTCGACCAGGGTCTCGAGGACGTCTCGGCCAGCCGGTCGCGGTTCTCGTGGGGCGTTCCCTTCCCGCGACCCACCAGCGACGGCGAGCGCCAGACCACCTACGTCTGGTTCGACGCGCTGCCTAACTATTGGACCGCGACCCGCTTCCCGGGCTCGCACGCCGTGTGGCCCGCCCAACTGCACGTGATCGGCAAGGACATCACGCGCTTCCACTGCGTGATCTGGCCCGCGATGCTCTGGGCGGCCGGCGAGCCGCTTCCCGACCGCGTGTGGGCGCACGGCTTCGTCCAGTTAGGCGGCGAGCGGTTCAGCAAGAGCGCCGGCGTCAAGCTCGAGCTCACCGAAGCCGTCGATCGATTCGGCTCGGATGCGTTCCGGTATTTTCTGCTGCGCGAAGTCCCGTTCGACGCCGACGGCAATTTTTCCTGGGAACGCTTCGAGGAGCGCTATACCTCGGACCTCGCCAACGGACTCGGCAACCTCGCCAGCCGGACCATCGCGATGATCGAGAAGTACTGCGACGGCGCCGTGCCGAACGTGAGCGTCACGTCGCTCGCGGCCGCCGCGCCGTGGATGCAGGTGGAACGAGAGGCGTACCGGCGCGCCATGGATGGCTTGCTCTTGCACGAGGCGCTCGCCGCGGCCTGGCGCGTCGTGGCGCGCGCCAACGAATACGTCGACCGCCAAGCCCCCTGGAAGCTGGCGAAAGATGCCTCCCGCACCACCGAGCTTCACGAGACACTCGCCGCGCTGGCGTGGATGCTGGCGCACCTGGCGCTCATGCTCGAGCCGTTCATGCCGACGAAAGCGCAGGAGTTGTGGCGTCAGTTAGGCGGAGCCGGCAACGTCGATGAGCCGCGGTGGCCGTCGGCGCTCGCCGCGCCGGTCGAGTCGCTCGATCCTGCCGGCTGGCGTGTCGAAAAAAGACTCGCTCTCTTCCCGCGAGAAACCGCTCCGGCCTGACCGGCGGCAACCATTCATCGCACCCGGAAAAACGCGCTCCGTCACCTCGCCCGAGAGCGAAGGAACGCTATGTGGCGCAACGAAAACAGGTGTTTCAGAGCGTGACGCGGCGCGCGTAGAGTCCGTCCTCTTGCTGTACCCCTCCATACAGCTGCCCTCACCAGGACAACTCCATGCGCGCCGACCGCCGTTGGACCATCGTGCTCGTCCCGAACGGTTGCGATGCTGCACGGACCATCACGATCAGCTCGAGGGCGATCAGGCGCGCCGTTCGTGTCGCGGGCGGTGCCGTGTTCCTGGTCGCGGTGCTGGTGGGGGCTGCATTCGCGCGCTCGAGTCTGTCCTCTGGTCAGCCAAAGGCCCCCTCGCGCGCCTTCCAGGCGCGTCTG
>DASYXE010000035.1:0-4396 GCA_035935375.1 Gemmatimonadaceae bacterium
GTGGCGCGGAGCGCGGGCGCGAGCCCGAACAGCGCCACGCAGAGCAGCGTGACGAGCGACGTGAACGCGAGCAGGCGCAGGTCCGGCGCAACGTCGAGTGCGATGGCGCGGTCGCCCACGCCGGCGATGGACACCAGGAGGCGGCTCCCCCACACGGCCACGATCAACCCCAGCGCGCCGGCGGCGCCGGCGAGGAGCACACTTTCGGTTAGGAGCTGCTGCACCAAGCGTCGCCGTCCGGCACCGAGCGTCATGCGCACGGTCATCTCGCGCGCACGCGCGCCGGCGCGGGCGAGCATCAGGTTGGCGACGTTCGCGCACACCACGAGTGCGATCAGCGCGACCGCGGCCATGAGGACCACAAGCGCCGGTCCATAGAGCGGGCGAAACTCGGAGAAACCGCGGGTACCGGCACCGACCTGGATCGGTTGTGCGCGCACGTCCTCATCGAACTCGGAGAGATCCTCACCGGTGATGTGCGCGCGGATGGATTGCGTCTCGATCAAGGGCAACTCGGCGCGAGCCTGCGTGAGGGTCGCGCCCGGCGCGAGGCGGCCCATCATGTTGAGCCACGAGAACGATCGGTCGTCGAGCGGCGTGCCGGCCGGCTGCAGGGCCTGCCGCATCATCATCGGGATCCAGACGTCGGTCGCCTGCCCAACGATGTCGCCGGTGAAGCCGCGCGGCGTGACGCCGATGATGGTGAGCGGCACGCCGTTCACGACCATCGTGCTCCCGACCACCGCGCGCTCGGCGCCGTAGCGGCGACGCCAATAGTCGTAGCTGATGACGGCGACGGGGTCGCCTAACGGAACGCGATCCTCGCTCGCGGTGAAGGTGCGGCCGAGGTACGCGGGGACCTCGAGCACGGAAAAGAAGTTGCCGGTCGCGAAGCGGCCATCGGGCCGCTCGACGCTGCCGTCGGGCGCCGCCACCTCGAGGCTGCCCGCCTGGCCGGTTGCATAAAGTGCCGCGAGCGTGCGGGCGTGGTCGCGGATGTCGGTGTACACGGGGTACGAGACGTACGCCGTCATGGGCGACCCGTGCCACGTCGAGTTGACCTTGGACGCATCGCCGATGGTGACGAGCCGCCCGGGATGCCCAACGGGCAGCGGCCGCAACAGCAGCGCGTCGACCAGAGCGAACATGGCCGCGTTGGCGCCGATGCCGATCGCGAGCGTGAGGACCACCGTGATCGTGAACGTCGCGTGCTTGCGGAGCGAGCGGATGGCGTAGCGCGCGTCCTGCGACAGCGCTTCGAGGAAGCGGGTACCGCGGACATCGCGGCTGGCTTCCTTCGCGCGCTCGATGCCGCCGAAGGCGAGTTGGGCGCGGCGCATCGCCTCGTCGCGGGGGATGCCGGAGCGGACGAAGGCGTCGGCTTGTCGCTCGATGTGGAACCGGAGCTCGGCGTCGAGCTCCTGCTCGAGGGTGTGGCGCCCGAGGAGGGCGCGGAAGCGATACCGCAGGTCGGACCAGAGCTCGGTCACCATCCGTCTACCCCTTGTGCTTCTACAGGACGACCGCAGTATGCCAGCGTTCTTGTAGAAGCGCAAGGGCACGGCCGCCCGGCTCGCGCGCCGGCGGTGACAGGCTCGGCCGTTCGCGCATCGCCGGCCTCGCGCACCCGTCGCGACCAGAGCTTACGACATGACCTCGTACTCGCTCTGGACGAGGCCACCCGCGTACTGCCGCGTTCCCACATGCCTAACGAGGATGTCTCGTGTCAGCGGACCGAAGAGCGGAATGCCCTGGCCGATGAGCACCGGCACGCGCGTGACGATCAGGCGCTGAATCAACCCCGCCTCGAGGAATCGCTGGACCGTGATCCCGCCGTCGACGTAGAGGTGGCCGTGGCCACGCGCCTCGAGCTGCCGCACGATATCGCGCGGGTCGCCCGACAGCTGCTCGACCTGTGCCCCCGCGGGCACAGGTGGCAGCGTCCGCGTGCTGAGGACGAACACGGGCTTCTGGTACGGCCAGGTGTCGAAGCCCAGCACGACATCGAAGGTGTTGCGGCCGATGACAATGGCGTCGACGCTCGCTATGAACTCCTCATAACCGTGCGGCTCGCTGCCGCCGGCGTCGAGAAAGTCCAGCGCTCCGTTAGGCCGAGCGAGGAAGCCGTCGAGACTGGTGCCGACGAAGACGGAGGCGCGCATGGGGGACTCCGGGAGGTTGATTGCGACGAGCCTGAGACGCTGCGGTCGTTGACGAACCGTCAGGTCGTGGTAAATAGAGGCAGTGGCTGCGATGAGATCAACGTTTTGGGGAGGAGGGAGCCATGTACCTGATCAGAGACATCATGTACTGCAAGCCCGGGAAGGTGCGCCCGATGGTCGAAAAGTTCACCGCGATGTCGAAGCTCGGAGAAAAGCTCGGGGGCCCGCGCATGAAGATCATGACCGACATGTGCGCCGAGCGCTATTGGACGGTGGTCGCGGAGATGGAGGTACCGGACCTCAAATCGTTCGAAGAAATGATGTCCCCGCAGAAGATGTCGGCGGATGATCGGAAGAAGTTCGAAGACGTGATGAAGGGGTACCATGATCTCGTCGACCACGGCAAGCGGGAGATTTACACGATCGAGGCCTGAGCGACGGGCGGTTTGCCTGAGAAGCTGGTCGCACGCGAGCTTGTGTCGGGTGGTGCACGTCTGTACGGTTCCTGTGCTCGCGCACCGACCTGGACGTCGCCTCCGACACTCTCGCCCGAATGAAAACGACCTTCCTGCTTGCCGCGACGGTCCTGCTGTCGTCGTCGATCGGCCGCCCGACCGATCGTTCCGCGGCACACGTGGCGCCGTGCACCACGGCGACCGTGGCCTGCGAGCAATGGATTCGGTACGGCTCGGGGCCGGCGCGGTCCATGGTGTACGCCACCTACTCGCTCGCCACGCCGAACGCCGGTATTATACGCGCCCTGATCATGGTCCACGGCGCCGGCCGCAACGCCGACCACTACTTCCAGACCGCCATGTCCGCGGCGTTTCTCGCCGGCGCACTCGAGAACACGATCGTGATCGCCCCGCACTTCATCGCCGAGCGTGACACGGCGGCGCCTAACGAGGTGCGGTGGCCGGAGCGGGGCGATACGTGGCGATCCGGCGGGATGTCGCCCACCAATCCCACCCTGTCGTCGTTCGATTTCATGGACGAGATCCTGCGCACGCTCGCCGACAAGAGAATCTTTCCGAACCTCGCCAGGATCGTCGTCGCCGGACACTCTGCCGGCGGACAGTTCGCGATGCGCTACGAGATGGCCAACAAGGTGCACGGCACCCTCGGCGTGAACGTCAGCTACGTGGTCGCGAACCCGTCGAGCTACGCGTGGCCCGCGGCGGTGCGGCCGCTCCCCGAGGGCGACGCCGATCCGGCGAACGCCGCCACGGCACCGTTAGGCAAGGACGGCGAGGCGGTGCACACCCAGTACACGTTCGGCGCGTTCGACTCGACGAAGGTGCCGCGCTACAACCACTGGCCGGCCGGCCTCGAGGATCGCCGGGGCTACACGGCGCAGATGAGCGACGATCAGCTCCGGAAGCAGCTGGCCGAGCGTCCCACGACGTATCTGTTGGGCCAGGTGGACGTGCTGCCGTTAGGCGGCTTCGATGCCTCGCCGTCGGCGATGGCGCAGGGACCCACGCGCCGGGCGCGCGGCGAAGCCTTCTTCAAATACGTGACCGAAACCTTGGGCGCCAAAAACTCCAAGGCGATCATCGTGCCCGAGTGTGGACACAACGATCGGTGCATCTACACCACCGATGACGTGTTCCCCGTGATCTTTCCGAACTAGTAGACCGCGTCTGGGGTTCGGATAGCAGCCAGGGAATGGGGACGCGCTCGCTGTCGAGCGACAGCGAGCGCTTCCCCATTCCCCATTTCCAGTATCATTTCTGCTGCACCTCACCAGCCGTCGACCAGCGTCCGATAGATGCCGGCGCTCTCGTCGTCGAACAGGCAGGCGACGATGCGCTCGAATGCGGACTCGTGCGTGCGCATGGCCGTGAGCGCGATCTTGGCGGCGAGCGCTTTCGGGAATCGGTAGACGCCGGTCGAGATCGCGGGGAACGCGATCGACCGGACGTCGTGTTGTGCGCGAGCGAGCGCGAAGCTCTGCTCGTACGCGCGGGCGAGGACCGCGGCTTCGTCGCGGTGGCCGCCGGACCACACCGGGCCGACGGCGTGGATCACGTACCGAGCGAGCAGGCCGAATCCGGGCGTGATCACGGCGTTCCCCGCCGGGCAGGGGCCCAACGCCGTCGCGGCGCGGGCGAGTGCCGGCCCGGCGCGCCGGTGGATCGCGCCATCCACGCCGCCGCCACCCGCGAGGCCGCTATTTGCGGCATTGACGATCGCGTCGGTGGGGATGGTGGTGATGTCCGCGACGACGACCT
>DASYXE010000036.1:0-10154 GCA_035935375.1 Gemmatimonadaceae bacterium
GGATGCTGTCGCGCCTCACGCTGGACGCGGGCGCCGCCGACATGTTCTGGCCGCTCATCTGGCGCGGCACCGGACTCGGCTTGATTTTCGTGCCGCTGACCAACGCAACGATGGCGGACCTCGAGACCGAGCGCCTGGCCCAGGGCACGGGCATGTTCAATCTCACGCGCCAGCTCGGCGGCTCGTTAGGCATTGCCGTGATGGCGACGCTCCTCGGCCGGTTTGCGGCGCAGAATCGCGCCGCGCTGGTGTCGCACCTCGCGTCCGGCGACGCGGGGTCCACGGCGCGGCTGGCCGCGCTGACGCAGGGCATGGTGGCCAAAGGCGCGTCGCTGGTCGTGGCCAAGCAGCAAGCACTCGCGCTGCTCGACGCACAGGTGATGGCGCAAGCGAACGTGCTCGCCTTCTCGCGCATCTACCTGCTGAGCGGCCTGCTGCTGTGCACGGCCCTGCCGCTCCTGTTCCTCTTCAAGACCGGCAAGGGTCGAGGCTCGGCCGGCCCGGTGCACTGACCGCTGGAGGCCGGCGCCAGGCAGTTGGTCGGGGGACCCGTCGCTCCTAAGTTATGGAGAACGGGTCCTCTTTCATCACTCCTCCCAATCGCGGTCATGACCGATCTCCCATCGCGTGCCGATGCGCTCGCGCTGATGCAGGAATTCACGCTCAGCGAATCGCTGCGAAAGCACATGTTCGCCGTGGAAGCCGCGATGCGCGCGTACGCGTCGCATTACGGCGAGGACCCCGAACGCTGGGGCCTTGCCGGCCTCATGCACGATTTCGACTATGAGCGCTTTCCGAACGACTCGCACGCCCCGGACGCCGAGCATCCGGCGGAGGGCGCACGCGTGCTGCGATCGCGCGGCTATCCCGACGATGTCGTCGCGGCCATTCTCGGACATGCGACGTACACCGGCGTCGCGCGCACCACGCGGATGGCGCGCGCGCTGTTCGCGGTGGACGAGCTGACGGGTCTCATTACCGCGACGGCGCTCGTGAAGCCGTCGCGCTCCGTGCACGAAGTGGACGCGCGATCCGTGCGCAAGAAGATGAAGGACAAGGCGTTCGCCCGGGGCGTTAGTCGCGAGGACGTCGTGCGCGGCGCGGAGGAATTGGAGGTCGAGCTCGACACGCACATCCAATTCGTGATCGACGCGATGCGCGCCAATGCCGACGCGATTGGGTTGGCTGGCGTACCGGGGGGCTAAATGGCGCGCTTCAACGGTTCCCCTGCCGAGCGCGTTAATCACATGGACGTCTGCCGGGACGAGCATGTACGCAGCATTGTCTCTTCATACCGCCCAGCACGTGCCTGAGCCGTCGACCGAGTGGTCGGCTCGCACGCGCGAGCGGGACCTGATTGTTGCGGCACAACACGGTGATCGCGGTGCGTTCGCGGAGCTGGTGACATTGCATCAGCGACGCGCGTACGCGGTGGCGCGCGCAATCACGGCGACACACGAAGATGCGGAGGACGCGGTGCAAGAAGGCTTCTTGCACGCGTATCGCGCGCTCGATCGGTTTCGGCCGGAGCAGGCGTTCGGGGCATGGCTCCATCGCATCGTGGCTAACGCGGCGCTCGACATCGGACGCCGCCGCCGCGTGCGTGATGCGGACACGTTGTCCGACTCGGTGGCACTACCGTTTCGCGACCCGGCGGAACAGGACGAGCTTCGCCGGCGCCTCGCGGCCGGGCTCGAGGAGCTGTCGCAACGGCAACGGTCGGTGATCGTCCTGCACGACGTCGAAGGATTTACGCACGGCGAAATCGGCAGCATGCTGGGGATACCGGAAGGCACCGCCCGATCGGATCTCCACCACGCGCGGGCCGCGCTTCGTCGAACGCTGGGAGACCTCTGGAGTCAACGATGAGCATCGAACCTCGCATCGGACCCCACGGACGGGATGACGATCTCACCCGCGCGTTGCGGAGTCTCTACGCCGCGCCGTCTGACGACGCATATTGGGCCTCGCTCGCCGGGCGCATCATGGCGCGCATCGGTGGCGACGCCGCCGTCGAGCAATGGTGGCAACCGTTAGCACGATTCGCCCGGATCGGGCTCGTGGCGGCGGCCGTGGCGCTCGTGGCCGCGCGCATCGCGCTGTCGCGCGACGCGGCCCGCCAGACGGCCATTGCGTACGACGGCGTCATCGAGACACCGCCCAACGCGCCGTTGCAACTGGCCACCGATGCGGCGCCGGGTTCTGCCCGTGATGCCACGCTGCGCTACGTCATCTCACCCTGACCGGAGCCGTTCATGCAGCGCTCAAAAGCGCTCGCCTTTGCCGCCCTGATCGCGGTGTTGGTCGTCGGTGGCGCGGTGGGCTTCACAGTGGACCGTCTGGTCCACGGGTCGTGTAGTACGACCAGCCGTCGGAACGTCGACATTCTCGCGGATCGCCTGTCGCTCTCGGCGGCGCAGCGTGCGGCGGTCGACAGCATTCTCGACAAGCGTCACCGCGACTTCGAGACCGCGCTCGTCCCGGTGCGCCCGAAGCTGGATTCGATTCGCCTCGCGGCACGCGCGGAAATCTTCAAGCTGCTCGATCCGACCCAGCATGTGCGGTTCCAGCAGATGATCGACGAATCGCAAAGCAGTCAGGAGAATCGGCGTTGACCAAATTGTTCGTGCTCGTGATTGCATTGCCGGCGGCGCTGGCGGCGCAACAACCAACACCTACGACACCGCCCGCTGATACGGCGGCGATGCCCAAGTACGATACGACGTTGCTCGGGCCCGTCGACACGACGGCGCGTCCCATCAGTCTGGATGAAGCGGTGCGTCTCGCGCAGAAGGCCTCACCGCTCGCCGTTGCGGCCCGCGGCACGCTCGAGACGAGTCAGGCGCAGGTGCGGGCGGGGTATGCGTCATTCATTCCGAGCCTCTCGGTCAACGCATCGGCCTCGCGGCAGGGCGGCGACCGATTCGATCCGCAAGGCGCGCTGGTGCCGTTCACCGGCAACGCCTGGCAGCAGTCGCACGGCTTGTCGCTCAACCTCGATCTGTTCGACGGCGGCTCGCGCATCTACAACCTGCACACGTTCAAGGCGAACGTGATGGCGGCCAACGCGAACGAGGTGCTGCAGCAGTTCGCGGTCACGCTATCGGTGAAGCAGCAGTTCTACGCGGTGCTCGCCGCGCGTGAGGCCGAGGCGGCGGCCGTGTCGCAGCTCGACGAGTCGAACGAGAACCTCAAGCAGGCGCTGGCCAAAGTGCACGCGCGCGAGGCGACCAAGTCGGACTCGCTGCGCGCCGTCATCCAGCTGGCTAACGCACAGTTAGCCATCGTCACGGCGCGGTACGATCTCAACAACGCGAACGCCGCGCTCACGCGTCTCGTCGGCACCACTTTTACCGTCACCGCGACTCCCCAGGACTCGACCGAGGAGTTCGCGTTTGCATCGGTGGACAGCGCGGCGCTGCGTGCGCTGGCCGAGGAAGGACCGGCGGTCAAGCAGGCGCAGGCCTCGGACGTCGCGTCGGCTGCCGGGGCCAAGGCGGCGCGTGCGCCATACCTGCCGACGCTGAGCGCGAGCTGGAACATCAGCGGCAACGGCAGCACCAACAGTCTGGCGTTCGTCGCCGATCAATACGCCTATCAGAACCAGTTCCGGATCGCGCTCAGCTATCCGATTTTCGACCAGCTGCAGCGCGAGCAGAGCATCGCCGTCGCCGACGTAGCGCAGCGCAATGCCGACGCCCAGTTGCGCGATGCGAAGCTCGCTGCCCAACAGAACTTCGTGCAGTTCTTCGGCGCGCTCCGAACGAATCAGGAACAGGTGCAGATCGACCAGACGTCGGTCGAGGCGGCCGCAGAGGACTTGCGGGTCCAGCGCCAGCGCTACGACTTCGGCGCCTCCACGCAATTGGATGTGCTGACATCGGAGGCCGCGCTCATTCAGGCGCGCGCGGCGCTCATTCAGGCTCGGTTCAATTATCGCGTTGCCAAGGCGCAACTCGAAGCGCTCGTGGGCCGAGATCTGTAGATCCCCGTGAGCGTGACGATCAGGAGACGATTCGTGAGAGCCAATATCCCGCTCGTCGCCGCGTTGCTCGCGGTGGCGGGTTGTAACAAGAAAGCGGCCAACCCGGCGAGCGCCGTGCAAACTGCGGCCATCGCGAGGCAGGATCTCATCGTCGACGTGGAAGCGACGGGCGTCATCCAGCCGATCAACGCCGTGCAGGTTCGCTCGAAGGCTTCCGGCCAGATCATGAAGATGCCCGCGGAGCTCGGCTCGCGCGTGAAGCCTGGTGATTTGTTGGTGCAGGTCGACCCGCGGCAGGTGACGAACAACTACGATCAGGCGAAAGCGGCACTGCAAGCGGCACAGGCGAATCTCACGGTCACGAAGACGCAGCTCGATCGCGCCGAGGGGTTGGCCAAGGCGGGCGTGCTCACGGCGCCCGATCTCGAGACGGCGCAACTCAACTATGCCAACGCGCAGTCGGCGGTGGCGGCGGCCAAGACCAACCTCGACAACGCCCAGATCGCGCTCGAGGATGCGCGCATCGAGTCGCCCATCACGGGCGTGGTGATCGAGAAGGATGTCTCGTTAGGCCAGGTCATCAGCTCGGCCACGAACAACGCCGGCGGCGGAACGCTGCTGTTGCAGATGGCCGATCTCGGCCAGGTGATGGACAGCACGCTGGTGAGCGAGAGCGACATCGGGAACGTGAAGCCCGGCCAGAAGGCGACGGTGAAGGTGGACGCGTATCCCAACCGCGCGTTCACCGGCACCGTCGAGAAGATCGCGCCGGAAGCGACGGTGCAGCAGAGCGTGACGATGTTCCCGGTGCTGATTCGGCTGGACAACAAGGACGGCGCGCTGATGCCGGGCATGAACAGCGACGTGTCGGTGCTGGTAGAGCAGCGCACCAACGTTCTCACGGTGCCGAACGATGCACTGCGCACGCCCCGCGAGGGCGCGCAGGTGGCGGAGGCGCTGGGTCTCGACCCGACGACGGTGACGGACGAGGTGAAGACGCAACTGGCCCGCCTGCATCCGGGCGCGGGCCGCGCCTCGCCTAACGCGACCGGCGACACCGCCGCGGCGGCGGGCATGATCGACCCGGCCGACTCGGCCGCGCAGCCGGCACGTGCGCGCGGCGCGGGCGGGGCAGCCGGCGCAGGTGGTGCGGGCGGCGCGAACGGACGGCGGGGTGCGCGCGGCGGCGCCGGTGCGAACGGCGGCGGAAACGGCGGCGGCGGATTCGGCGCGCAGACCGGCAGTGTGTCCTCGACCTCGGAATTCGGCGCCGGCTCGACGCGGCATACCGGCCTGGTGTTCGTGGCGCAGAACGGCACGTTCGTGCCGCGCGTCGTTTCGTTAGGCGTCGCCAACTACGACGTGACCGAAGTCACCAACGGCCTCGCGGAAGGCGATCAGGTCGCGCTCGTCACGACGGCCATGCTGCTGCAGGCGCAAACCGCGCGGCAGCAGCGCATCAAGAGCTTCACGGCACTGCCGGGCATGAACTCGCAGCAGAGTACACCACGCGGCGGCGCCGGTGGCGGCGGCCGCGGCGGTGGCGGGAGACCGTAGTCATGTTGATCGGCGAGATCCTCCGCGTTGCCCTGGGAGCGCTGCGCGCCAACAAGCTCCGCTCCCTCCTCACGATGCTCGGCATCGTCATCGGCGTGGCGGCCGTGATTGCGATGGTCGCTCTCGGCCGCGGCGCACAGCTGGCGGTGAAGGACCGGATCTCGGCGTTAGGCACGACGATGTTGACGGTGGTGCCGGGACAGGTCTTCCAGGGCGGCGTCGCGTCGTCCACCGACCGCGCGAAGCTGCAGGTGAGCGACGCGGACGCGCTCGAAACCAAGGGCCCGCCACCGCCGAACGCATTCGCCGGCGTCGAACCCGAGATGACGCGCCAGCTCCAGGTGCAGTGGCGCAACACGAACACGTCGACCAATGTCATCGGAACCACGCCGAACTATCTGGACGTGCGCAAGTACACGATCGGCGCCGGCCGCATGTTCGAGCGTGGCGACGACGATGGGCGCAAGCGGGTCGCCGTGCTCGGCGCCACCACGGCCGACAATTTGGATCCGGGCAACGGCAACTCGCTCGTTGGGCAGAACATTCGCGTGAGCGGGATCGAGTTCGAAGTCATCGGCATCACGGCGCCGAAGGGCGGAGCCTCGGGATTCAACGATCCCGACGACCAGGTGCTCATCCCGCTCAGCACCGCGCGCTTCCGCGTGATGGACACGCAATATCTCCGCTCGATCAACGTGCTGGCGCCGAGCGAGACACAGATCACCGAGACGATGGCCGACATCCAACGGATTCTGCGGCGGGAGCATCGCCTGCCCGCGGGCCGTCCCGACGATTTCGAGATTCGCAACCAGTCGGACTTTCTCAACGCGTTCCAGGACACCACCCAAGTCTTCGGCTTGCTGCTCGCCGGCATTGCCACCGTGTCGCTGCTGGTCGGCGGCATCGGCATCATGAACATCATGCTCGTCTCGGTCACCGAACGCACGCGCGAGGTTGGCATCCGGAAGGCGCTCGGCGCCACGCGGTTCAATATTCTCTTGCAGTTCCTGATCGAAGCCGTCGTGCTGTGCCTGTTGGGCGGATTGATCGGCGTGATGCTCGGTGCCGGCGGCGCCTCGGTGCTGCACCGCGTGATGCATTGGAACACCAACGTGTCCAGCGGATCGGTCATGCTGGCGTTCTTGTTCTCGGGCATCGTGGGTGTCGTGTTCGGCGTGTGGCCGGCGCGGCGCGCGGCAACGCTGGATCCGATCGTCGCGCTGCGGTACGAGTAACGACACGCACGCGTCTCACAGGTGATGGCCCGCGCCACTGCACACGGCGCGGGCCATTGTCGTTCCTGCGAGGCCAATTCTGTTGAAGCTCGAATGGGTTGGCGCCGCGTCACTTGCGTGACGCGCCGTGCAACGCGCATCCTGAGAGTATCGGCCGCCGCGACGTGCGAGGCGGCCGCTTTCGCTACTGCATACCACACCGTGTCGAATCCGATTTCCATCGAACCCCCCGCGCGCGCCAGCGTGCATGCGAGCTTCGTCGTGAACGGTGAAACGCGCGAGGCCGCGATCGCACCGCACAAGACGCTGCTCGAGGTCCTCCGCGAAGATCTGGCGCTTACGGGTACGAAGCACGGCTGCGAGTTGGGCGAGTGCGGCATGTGCACCGTGCTGCTCGATGGCGAGCCGGTGCTCTCGTGCCTGGTGCTCGCGATTGCGTCGATGGACCGCGCCATCACGACGGTGGAGGGGCTGGCGGCGGGCCCAACGCTCAATCCGCTGCAGCGCGCATTCGCCGAGCTCGGAGCGGCGCAGTGCGGGTATTGTACGCCGGCGATGCTGCTCACGGCGCAGGCGCTGTTGGACAGGACGCCGCATCCGACGCGCGACGACATGCGCGAGGCGTTGAGCGGCACGCTGTGCCGGTGCACCGGCTATCTCAAGATCTTCGAGGCCATCGAGCTGGCGGCGAGCCGCGGGAGCGACGTCGATGCCTAACGAAGGGCCGTCCGCCGTGGACGCGCGTCCGGCGACGGCGTATCGCGTGATCGGCACGCCGCGGCAGAAAGTGGATGCCGTGGCCAAGGTGACCGGTGCGTTGCGCTTCGCGGATGATCTCGTGCTGCCGCGCATGCTCTACTGCGCGCTGCTGCGCTCGCCGCTCCCGCACGCGCGGATCGTGCGCATCGACACGTCGCGTGCGGCCGGCCTGCCGGGCGTCGTGGCGGTGCTCACCGGCGAGGCACTGCCGATTTCGTTCGGCATTTTGCCGATCACGCAGGACGAACACGCGTTGTGCATCGATCGGGTCCGCTTCGTGGGCGATCCGGTGGCGGCGGTCGCGGCGGTGGATGAGGACACGGCGCGCGCGGCGTGCGATCTCATCGAGGTCGAATACGAAGCGCTGCGCTCGATCGGATCGATCGAGGAGGCGCTCACGACGCCTGAGCCGCAGATCCACGACTACGCCGACGACGGCAACGTGCACAAGCGCGTGGCGCTCGACTTCGGGGGCGTGGACGATGCGATGCGCGCCGCCGCCGTGGTTCGCGAGGATGTGTTCTTCTACGAGGGCAACACGCACCTGCCCATGGAGCAGCACGCCGCGTTGGCCGAGTGGTCGGCCGAGGGGCGGCTCACGCTGTGGACGAGCACGCAGACGCCGCACTACGTGCACCGGGCGGTGAGCAAAGTGCTGGAGATGAACCCGGCGCACGTGCGCGTGATCGCGACGCCTAACGGCGGCGGGTTCGGCGGCAAGTCCGATCCGTTCAACCACGAGATCGTGGTCGCGGCGCTGGCGCGGCGGACGGGACGTCCGGTGAAGATCTGCCTGACGCGCGAGGAAGTGTTCTACTGCCATCGTGGGCGGCATCCGACGCTCATGCGCATCAAGACGGGCGTGACGCGCGATGGGCGCATTGCGGCCATGGATTTCTCGTCGATCCTCGACGGAGGCGCCTACGGGTCGTACGGCGTGGCCAGCATGTACTACACGGGCGCGCTGCAGACGGTGACCTACGAAGTGCCGGCGTACCGGTTCAAGGGCGCGCGCGTGTTCACGAACAAACCGCCGTGCGGGCCCAAGCGCGGCCACGGCACGCCGCAGCCGCGCTTTGCCCTCGAATGCCATCTGGACAAGCTCGCCGAACAGTTAGGCGAAGATCCCGCGGCGTGGCGCCTCCGGATGCTCCAACCGCCGAACAGCGTGACCGCGAACTGGCTGCGCATCGGCTCGATGGGACTCGGGCCGTGCATCGACACCGCGGTGCGCGCGAGCGGGTGGGCCGGGAAGTTCCGCCGGCTGCCGTTCGGCCGCGGCGTGGGGATCGCGTGCTCGTCGTACATCTCGGGCGCGGGACTGCCGATCTACTGGAACAGCATGCCCCACTCGGCGGTGCAGCTCAAGCTGGACCGCTCGGGCGGCGTGGCGGCGTTCTGCGGCAGCACCGATATCGGCCAGGGCTCGGACTCCGTGCTCGCCTACTGCGTCGCCGAAGTGTTAGGCATTGAGCCGTTGGACATCCGCGTCGTGACCGGCGACACCGACCTGACGCCCGTCGACCTCGGCTCGTACTCGTCGCGCGTCACCATGATGACCGGACACGCCGCCATCCAGGCCGCCGAGCGCGCGCGCGCCACGCTGGCGGCCGCGGTGGGCGAGCGGTTAGGCATCTCCCTGGACCGGCTCGTATTCGCCGACCGCCGCGTCTTCGATGCGCAGGACCCGGGGCGCGGCGTCTCGTTCGCCGAGGCGGTGCAGCTCGCCGAGACGCGGCAGGGCGCGGTCGGGTCCACGGGCTCGTACACGCCGCCCCGCGCGCCGGGACGGTACAAGGGCGCCGGCGTCGGCCCGTCGCCCGCCTACTCGTACTCGTGCGCCGTCGCCGAGGTCGAGGTGGAGCCCGACACGGGCATCGTCCGCGTGCCGAAAGTCTGGATCGCGCACGACATCGGGCAGGCCATCAATCCGCTGCTGGCCATCGGCCAGGTCGAAGGCTCCGTCTACATGGGGTTAGGCGAAGCCCTGATGGAAGAGATGACCTACCGCGACGCCGAGCGTCGGCTCGTGCACCATCACCCGAGCATGCTCGAATACAAGTCGCCGACGACGCTCGAGATGTGCGACGTGGAGTCGTACCTCATCGAGGAGCCCGAGCCGGGCGGACCGTTCGGCGCCAAAGAGGTCGGTCAGGGACCGCTGCTCCCGATTCCGCCAGCCGTGGCGAACGCGGTCTACGATGCCGTCGGCGTGCGCGTGGACGAAGTGCCGTGCGCGCCGCATGCCGTGCTGCGCGCGTTGCGCGACAAGACGCGCGGCAAGGAACCACGCCACGGGCCATCGTCGTTCCCCGACTACGCCTTCCCGGAGCCGACGCTCATTCGCACGCCGGCGCAGGGCGGCGATGGACGGGAAGCCGATCACCGTCCGCACAGCGAAGTCGGCGGACCGGGCCGGGCGGGCTGATGCTGCGCCGTCCGCGAGTTCGCTTTGTCGCGCCGCCCACCGTGATGGTCGCGCTCGGCGCGCGATTCGAGTTAGGCAACGACGCGATGTACGTCGCCGGCGGCACCGACTTGTACCCGAACATGAAACGGCGGCAGCAGACGCCGCGCAGCGTGATCTCGCTCGCCGGCATCGCGTCGCTGCGCGAGAT
>DASYXE010000037.1:0-8709 GCA_035935375.1 Gemmatimonadaceae bacterium
CGCCGCCGCTTCCCCCAGCGCAGCGCTTCCCCAAGCGAGCGCCAGCGAGCGCTTCCCCATTCCCTGCCCCACGAGTCCGTGTGAAGCGCCCCCATCATCCCTCAGGTATGCCTAAAACGACCGCAGCACGGTCAAGAACAACGTCCTCGGCGCCCCCGGCGTCCGCTCCATCACGTCCACGTATTTATCTTGGAACAGATTCGACACCTTCGCCTGCACGAACGACCCGAGTACCTTCGCCCCCGCCCGGAAATCCACCAGGGTGATCGACCCCCGCGGATCCGCCGGAAACAACAACACCCGCTCCACCCGACTCCGATACCGGATGTCTAACCCAGTTAGACCGCCGAGGATGTTGAACGAGGCTGTCGCGTAGTGCTGCGACCGGTACGGCAACGGTCCCTTGAACCCGAAGTCGTACGTGTCCATGAACGTGTAGTTCACCGCCGCGTCGAATACGTTCGGCACCACCGTCGTCTTCGTCCCCAGATCCAGCCCCCGCACCCGCGCCCGCTGCACGTTCTGAAACTGGAACACGAAGCCGCTGTCCGGAATCACCCCGGGCCCGATCAAATCGTGGTACTCGCTCTGAAACAGCGCCCCGTCCACCCAGAACCTGGGCGTCACCGTCGCCGTCGCCCCCACCTCCGTCGACCACGCCGTCTCGCCGTGCAAATTCGGATTCGGATGCACCGGAATCCCGCCCTGCCGCGAATTCACGAACTGCTCGATCGCCGCCGCCGCCCGATACCCCCGCGCCACACTCGCCCGCACGCTCAGCGCCGGCGACAGCCGGTACGCCACGCCCAACTTTGGATTGAGGGTCGTCTCGCTCGCCGACCCGGTCGCCTGGTGCGCGTCCATCCGCACGCCCACCGTCGCCGTCACCCGGCTCGCGAGCACCGCCTCGTCCTGCGCGTACACCCCCTCGTCCTCCAGATGCGGCCGCCCCAGGATGTCCGACTGCACCTGGGTCTCCGCCGCCTCCCCGCCTAACGTCACCGTCTGCCGAACGGTCGGCGCCAGGGTCAGTTGGGCCGTGGTCCCGTATTTCGTCGCGTTGTGAAACGAGAAGTCGCTGTCGCTCGGAAAGTGGTTCTGCGTCCCGTCCTTCTCCACATACGGATCCACGTCCAGCCGCACGCTCCCGCGCGCGATCGGCGTCACCGTCGCGCCCAGACTCAACTTCGTATCGTGCGCCCAATCGTTGAGCGTGTTCCGCGGCGGCCGCGTCGGGAACGCCGACGTGTCCCACATGAAGAAGTTGCCCACATCCTGCGTCGTGTAGATCGCGTACGCCGACACCGGATGGTCGGCCCCGGCCGGCACATCCACTTTCCCGCGCAGGAACCAGCGCGTCGAGTGGTTGTCCTGCGTAAAGCCGTCCGACGTCTCGCCCTCGACGACGCCCCGCACGCCCACATCGCCGATCTCGCGCGAATGCTGCAGCATGAAGCCGGCGAAATCCGGGTAGCGCGTATCGCCGAACCGGTAGTTGGACGGCTGGTCGTACGCGCCGTAGTGCACATCGGCCACCGTCTCGGGCGGTCCCTCCACCGGCGTGGTGACGATGTTCACGACACCGCCTAACGCATTGCTCCCGTAGAGGGCCGAGTAGGCCCCTTTGACGACTTCGATCCGGTCGACGTCGAGGAGCGGCAGGCTCGTGAAGTCGGTCTCGGCGCCGTCGGCCGTGAGCACCGAGTGCCCATCCAACAATAAGAGCACCCGGCTCCCCACGCCGCCCGCCGCGCCGGTCGACCCGCGGATGTCGATGTCGCCGGCGTTGAAGCTCACGCCGGACACGAAGGGCAGCGCCTGGTCCAGCGTTAGGACGTTGCGGTCGCGCAGCTCCTGGCTGGGCACCACCGCCTGGCTCGCCGGCACGTCGCCGATCGAGCGCGCGCCGCGGCTCGCCGTCACCGTCACCGGCTCCAACCGCACCAGCGCCCGCTGCAACGCGAAATCCTGGCGCGCGGTATCGCCCGCCGCGACCGACACGGCGTGCGCGGTGGCGTGATAGCCGATGCGCAACGCGCGCACGACGCGCCGGCCGGGATCGACATCGGGGAGCACGTACCGGCCGTTCGCGTCCGTCACCGCTCGGCTGAGCGTCCCCTCGATCAGCACGAAGGCGCCGGCCACGGCGCTGTCGGTGGTCGCGTCGGTCACGCGCCCCACAATGGCACCGCCGGCCTGCGCCGGCGCCGGCGCGGCGCCGCCCACGCCCAACGCTAAGCCTAACGCAAGGAGCGCGCGCCGGCGGCGCACCGCGAACCGGGCCCGGACTACGGTTGCTTCACCCACACGGTCGAGATCGCCGTTCCGGCAGCGTTGAGATCCACCGTCAACGTGTCGTGCGAGAGACTCACGGTCCCCTGCTCCTGGATCGCCTGCACGCTCGACGTCTGCGTCCAGTGCGACCCGCTCACCGTCCACGTGCCGCTGTCGGTCTGCGTCCCCGACGGCAAGTTGAGCGTCACGTTGTACGTGGTCATGGTGAGCGCCAGCGTTCCCGTCGCCTGCGGCGGCACCAGCGGCGGTGCCGCACCCAGCGTCAGCGACGCCATATCGTACGTGCCGACGAGCTCGGCGGCCGTGAGGCCGGGATTCGTCGAGCCGTTGCTGCTGCCGCACGCCGTGCCCGCGGCAACCGCCAACGCCGCAGCCAGTACCAGCCACCCGCGCGGAACCCGCACACGTTGCCTCATCGATGCCCCCTCCGTCACACGGTACGGAGCGCGCGCACCGCCCTCGGCGCCGCGCCGCGGAACCGCGGACATTCCCGCGACGGCACCAATTCTGCCGTGCCGTACTCGTCGGTAGGCTTGGCATCCGCCGCGCACCGGGGTTCGAGGTGGACGATATGCGCACCGCCGCGCCCGCGCCAGAGCGCACGGCACGGCGATCCGCATGGATCTCTTTGCACTATAGAATTGCGCGCGACGGTGGACCAATCCACCTTCCCATGACCAGCGCCGATTGCGGCGCCACCGGCCGCGGGTACACGGCAGGAGTCGACCCGATGACGCACAAGAAAACGACGGCCGGTCCCTCGAGCGAGATCTCCACGGGCGAGGTGGAACGACTCAGCGGGCATCAGTTGCGCCGTGCCGAGGACGACGTGGTCCGTCACCCGCGGCTCAGCGCACTCGAGCGCGCGATGGGCAGCATGCACACGCGGTCGCTCGAGCTCACGGTCCTCACCGTCCTCGCCGTGCTGTACACGCTCTACCTGGCGCGCGAAGTCGTGGTACCCGTCGTCTTCGCGGTGCTGCTCAAGCTCTTTTTCAGCCCCGCGATGCGCGCGCTCCGTAAGGCACACATCCCCGATCCGGTGAGCGCGGCGCTCGTGATCCTGCTGCTGTTGTCGATCGTCGGCTTCGGCGGGTACGCGATCTCGGGCGAAGCGCAGGACTGGATCGAAAAGGCGCCGCGCGCGATGGCGGTGGTCGGGACGAAGTTCAAGAAGCTGCGCCAACCGGTGGAGCGCGTCACGCGCAGCGCCGAGCAGATGGAGAGCGCGACGGGCGTGGCCGACGGGACGCCGGGGCGCGAGGTGATCGTGCGCGGTCCATCGCTGGTGTCCCGCGTGTTCGGCACCACCACGAGCCTCGTCGCCGGGCTGCTCGAAGTGATCGTGCTGCTCTTCTTCCTCCTCGCGGGCGGCGAGCTCTTTCTGCAGAAGCTGGTGAAGGTGTTGCCTAACTTGCCGGACAAGAAACGCGCGGTCACGATCGCGCGGGAGACGGAAGCCTCGATCTCCACGTACCTGTCGACCATCCTCCTGATCAACGTGTGCGAAGGGACCGTCGTCGCGCTGATCATGGTGCTGCTCGGCATGCCGAACCCGGTGCTGTGGGGCGTGCTCGCGGCGCTGCTCGAGTTCATCCCGTACCTCGGCGCCGCGACGATGGTCGTCGTGCTGTCGATCGCCGGGCTCACGACCTTCAACAGCGTGGGGCACGCGATGCTCGTGCCCGCCGGCTTCTTCCTCGTGTCGCTCATCCAGGCCTACTTCGTGAGCCCGCCGCTGTTAGGCCGGCGCCTCACGCTCAACCCGGTGGCGATCTTCGTGGGGCTGGCGGTGTGGTTCTTCATCTGGGGCATCCCGGGCGCGTTCATGGCCGTGCCGCTCCTCGCCGCGACCAAAATCTTCTGCGACCACACCGAGGCCCTCGCCCCCATCGGCGAATTCCTCGGCAAATAATAGTGCCTAACGGGCTAACGCGATGCGCGCGCGTCGCGTTGGGCGCGTTCGCCATCGTGTCGCAGGCCCGGGCGCAGACGCCACCCGATACGCTGACCGTCCGCGTGGACGTGGCCGCCGGTCCAACAGCCACCATCGACCCGCGCACCGCCTTGGGCGGCGGCCTCGACGGGCACCGGCCGGGTGACATCGCACGCCTCTACACGCCGCGCACCATCCGCGCGCTCGCGCGCGCGGGATTCGGCGTGGTCACGTACCGGCTCCGCACGGAGCTGGCGAACGACGCGTGGCATTGGAATCCCGCCGGCCGCTGGAGCGACAGCGCGCACGCGCAAGGCTACTGGACGTCGGACACGTCGTTAGGCACACCCATCGAGATCTCGCGGGGTTATCGCCTGCCCCGCCGCGGCAATACCGTCGATCAGGCCGACGACCGCGGCTATTCGCGCATCGACGATGGCGACACGACGAGCTTCTGGAAGAGCGACCCGTACCTGGACCGCGCATACAGCGGCGAGTCCGACACCCGCCACCCCCAGTGGGTGATCGTCGACCTCGGCCGCCCCCAGGCCGTCGACGCGATGCGCATTCGGTGGGCGGCGCCGTACGCCACGCGATACGACGTCCAATACTGGGCCGGCGAGCCGCCCGGCTCCGGCCTCGACGAAAACCCGGACGGCGCGTGGCGCCGGTTTCCGTTAGGCTCTGTCACCGATGCACGAGGCGGCCGCGACCAGCGCCGGTTGGCCGCGACGCCCATCGAGACGCGATTCGTGCGCCTCTGGTTGCGCGCGAGCTCGCACACCGCCCTTCCCGGCAGCCGCGACGCACGCGATGCGTTGGGCTACGCGATTCGCGAAGTCGCCGTTGGCCTGCGCCAGCCCGGCGGTGACATCACCGACCACATCCGCCACGCCGCCGACCACGACCGACAGACCGTCATCGCGGTGTCGTCCACGGATGCGTGGCACCGTTCGTCCGACCTCGATCCCGCACTCGAGGAACCTGGACTCGATCTCGTGTTTCGGAGCGGCCTCACGCAGGGACGCGCGCCGCTCATTCCAGTGGCGGTGCTGTTCGGCACGCCCGACGACGCGGCGGGCGAGATCGCGTACCTGCGCCGGCGCGGATATCCGCTCGACCGCGTGGAAGTCGGCGAGGAGCCGGACGGACAGTACGTCACGCCCGACGACTACGGCGCGCTCTACGTACAGTGGGTGCGCGCGCTCCACGCGGCCGATTCCGCCATTCGCATCGGCGGCCCGTCGTGGCAGTCCACGTCGACCGACCTCATGATGGCGTGGCGCGACGATCCGGACACGCGGCCGTGGCTCACACGCTTCCTGGACTACCTGCGCGAGCACGGCGATGACCGCGCGCTCACCTTCTTTTCGTTCGAATGGTACCCGTTCGACTCCATCTGCGAGCCATCGGCGCCGCAGCTCGCCCGCGCCACCGGTCTCCTCGACTCCGCGCTCGCCAAGCTGAGGACCGAGGGCCTCCCGTTAGGCGTTCCGCGCATCATCGCCGAATACGGCTACTCGGCCTTCGCGGGTGAAGCCGAGGTGAATCGCGCCGGCGCGCTGCTCGATGCGGATGCCGCGGCCAACTTCGTCACGCAGGGCGGCGCGCAGGCCTATCTCTATGGTTGGGAGCCATCGCCTCTCGACAAGAACGATGGCTGCGATAGTTGGGGCAACAACACGATGTTCGTGTCGGACGCCGACCGCCGGATCGTCGACACGACGGCGACGTATTTTGCGGCGCGCATGGTCACGCGCGAATGGTTGGATTCGACCGGCGTGCAGCAGCTCTATCGCGCGACGGCGAATCGACTCGGCCCTCGCGGCGCCGCGTTGGTCACCGCGTATGCCGCACGACATCGCGACGGCACCTGGTCTGTGCTCCTCGTGAACCTGGATCGACGCCGCACGTGGCGTGTCGCCGTGCAGCTCGACGACCCGGCAAACGTGGCGCACGCGTCGACGACGTTGGTGCAATTCGGCGCCGCGAGCTACGTGTGGCACGCGCGAGGCCCATCCGGGTTTTCGCACCCGGACGGGCCGCTCGTACGACGACGCCTGATCAGCGGCGCGGCGCGGGTCGTCCTGCCGCCATGGTCGCTCACGGTCGTCCGCTGGGCGTCGTCACGCTAGTGCCTGTAATGCTGATAGCGTCCGTGTTGGGGTCCATCGGAGGGCAAGTGGACGCCGACGATCGCGCGACACCTGACGCCCGGGCCAGCGCGCCGCGCGTGCTGTGTAGCGGACAGTCGAGTTGGCGGCAGTGCCGGGGAGAAAACAGCAACTGCTCGAGTAGGATAACAAAAGGGAAACCAAGGATAACGACAGTGATCGTGCAGTGCGGGCGGAGAGTGCGGAGCACAATTGAAAGAAGGGTCTTCTTTTGTTAGACAAAACGACCAGGATCTATCCGTTAGGCAGCGCACTCTCCGCCCGCACCGCACGATCACTTTCGTCATCCCTCGTTTCCCTTTTGTTATCCTTGGGATGCAGTTGTCGTACAGCCGTCATTCAGTTCTCGGGTGGAACCGTGTGAATCGCTTCGCCTTTGATCAGCGTGCGCTCGAAGAAGTCGGCGGTGGCGGCGAACACCCGAACCCAGGTTCGCCAGAGCAGCGAGTCGTGCACCTCATCCGGAAAGACGGTGAGCTCGTAGGGAATGTGATGCTCACGCAGGAGTGGGACGAGGTTGACGGTCTGCGAAAAGGCGACGTTGCGGTCGTCATCGGCTTGGAGCAGCAGCACAGGCGATGTCCATTTGTCGATCGACGCGACCGGCGACGACTGGTACGCGATCTTTGCCCGGTCGGACGCTGCTGCTGCTGCGCCTCCGCCAAAAAACGCCGACCAGTCGTGCACGCCGGCGTAGTCCACGCCCGCCTTGAAGATGTCCGAATTGCGCGCCAAGCCGAGGGCGGTGAGGTAGCCGCCGTATGAGCCGCCCCACAATCCGATTTTTTGCGGGTCGACGTATGACAGCGATTGCAGATACTTCGCGGCAGCGACGATGTCCTGATACTCCGAGGCGCCGCGCGGGCCGCCCTGCGCGGGCTCGCGAAATGCTCGTCCGTACATGATGCTGAGCCGATAGTTCACCGACAGCACGACGAACCCTCGGCTCGCCAGATATTCGTTGGCGGCGTACATGAAATTGTACGCATCCATTGGATGAAATCCGAGCATCATCTGCCGCGGCGGTCCACCATGCATGAAGACCAGCGCCGGGCTGCGTTGGGCGTGCGATCGCGGAACGAACAACTGTCCGTGGATTTCGAGTCCGTCGAGGCTCTTGAACACCACCTGCTGCGGCGTCACCAGTTGGGCCGACGGATAGTCGTGAGGCATCGCCTCCGCCGCGATGGGCTCGCGTCCCTGTGGCGTCACGCGGTACGGCAGCGCGGGTGTCGTCGCGGTCGAGCCGAGACACACGACGGCGGCGCCGGCTGTCACGGGTGTCCATTCGATGGACTCGCCGTGCGTGAGCGCGACCGGGCCGGGGTGGTCGACATCGACGCGCCAGATGTGGCGGCGATCGGTGTCATTCTGGTTCGACGCATAGAGCAGCGCCTTCCCATCGGGTGTGAGCGACACGCCGCCCTGGAAGGAAAACGCTCCTGGCGTCAGCAGCATCGGCGCCCCACCGTCGGCGGCGATCGAGTACAGATGCACCCACCCATCCGCTTGCGACGCGAAGACGATGCGGTTGCCGGCGGCGAACTGGAACGCATCGCCCTCCCATTCGGCGCCGGGATACGATCCGTTCGCGTCGGGCGCGCTGGCCCAGATCTGGCTCGTCTTGCCGCTGGCCGCATCCCAGACCCAGATCGTCCACGGCTCGAGGCGTCCGGAAAAGAATCCGCCCTGGCCGCCCGTTAGGCGGACGAACGCCAGCTTCGAGCCGTCGGGCGACCAGTGCGGCAGCATGTCGCGAAAGACGCTGGGATCCACGTACTGCAGCGTGTCGCTGCCGAAGCGGTAGATACCGATCAGCGAGTATGCGCCGCGGTCGCTCGTGAACGCGATCGCCTTGCCGTCGGGCGACCACTGCGGCTCAGCGTTGTCGCCCCGGATGTACGCGAGCTGTCGCGCCGGCTCCGCGCCCGAGATCGGCGCGAGCCAGAGCGCGTGCCGCGCGCTCCACACCGCGTAGCGGCCGTCGGGCGAAATTTGGATGTCTTCGCAGCCCTCGAATCCACAATTCATGGTGCCGAGAAGCCGCGGCTCGCCGTTCGACACGTCGGCCGCCCACACCTGCTGCTCCGGTTGGCGCACGTCGCTGGTCGGGTCGGCCACGTCCCCCTGGGCGTTCGTCTCGCTCCCCCGCGCGTAGACGACCGTGCTGCCGTTAGGCGTGAGCTTGAGGCTCGCGATCGGCATGCCGTCGTCGCCGGTGTAGTGCGTGACCTGATGGCCCGTGAACCCCGGACCATCCGCCACCCACACGTTGCGCGACCCGCGCGAATCGAACACCCAGGC
>DASYXE010000038.1:0-3844 GCA_035935375.1 Gemmatimonadaceae bacterium
GGCGGCGATTCGCCCTGGCTGCGCTCGACCGGTGCCGCGTGCGATGTCAGCGTTGTGCTCACGTTGCGTCCCCTTCGTGCCCGGCAATGGTACCGCGTCGACGCATCACGATGAAAAGCTACGCGACCTGCCACCCACCGACAGTCGGGACGGTCCCTCCAGAGGGCGCGTTCGTCCCTTCGCTGCTTGTCGCCACCACCCGGCTCCGGGATCGTGCGTGCAGGCGCGACACGCTCGCGCCGCGCACCACTTGAAGGAGGTCCCGGAGTGCCGCTCGCTCGATTCGTCCATGCAAGCTTTGCGTTAGGCGCCTGTCTCGCGCTCGCGGCCCGCCCCACCACCGCGCAGGCGCGGGCCACCCGCGCGGCGCACCCGCCGGTGATCGACGGCCGGGATGACGATACGGCCTGGCGTAGCGCGGTGCCGGTCTCGGCCTTCCGCGAGTACCAGCCTCGGGACAACGGCGACCCGAAGCAGCGTACGGAGTTCAAGGTCGTTTACGACGATCGCTATCTGTATGTGTTTGTCCGCGCGTTCGACACACACCCCGACAGTATCATGCACGCCGTCACGCGGCGCGACGTCCGCGGCTCGTCGGACCAGATTGGCGTGCTCATCGATAGCAACCACGACCGCCGCACCGGATTCGAGTTCTGGGTGAATCCCGACGGCGTGCTGCGCGACTACGCGATCTACGATGACATCACCGAAGATGTCTCGTGGGATGCCCTCTGGGATGTGGCGACGCGTGTCGACTCCCTCGGCTGGACGGCCGAGTTCCGCATTCCGTTTTCGCAGCTCCGGTTTCGCGGCGGTTCATCGCACACGTTCGGGTTTCTCGTGTGGCGGACCATCGAGCGCGCGCAGGAGACGGTGACGTGGCCGCTCGCCCACCAAAGCCGCTCGGGACTCGCGTCGCAATTCGGAGAGCTCACGGGGCTCACGGGCATCGGCGAGCACCACGAGCTCGAGGCCGTGCCGTATGTCCTGGCCAAGAATCTGTCGGCAAAGACACCCGGTGGCTACGGGCGCAGCCAGCAGCAAACCGTTGGGGGAGACCTCACGTACGGCGTGACCTCGAGTCTGACGCTGGACGCGACCGTCAACCCCGACTTCGGCCAGGTGGAAGCCGATCCGTCGCTGCTCAACCTCACGGCGCTCGAGCCGTTCCTGCCCGAGAAGCGGCCGTTCTTTCTCGAGGGCGCGGGCCTCTACCAGTTCGATCTCAACTGCAACGACACGAACTGCGCCAACGAGGGGCTCTTCTACTCGCGGCGCATCGGGCGCGCGCCCGAGCTCGTGGACTCGTACGGTGACGCGAACTCGCCGCCGGCTACGCCGATCGCGGCCGCGGCGAAGGTCACCGGGCAGATGCCTAACGGACTGTCGATCGGAGTGCTCGGCGCGGCGACCGACCGCGTCGCCGGACCGTCGGACCGGACGATCGAGCCGGCGACCGACTACGCCGTGCTCCGCGCCCAACAGGACGCCGGCGGCGATCGCACGAGCGTCGGCCTGATGTTCACCGGCGTCAACCGCGCGATGGACGCGTGGACGCGCGACTCGCTGCGGCAGAGCGCGTACGTGGCCGCCACGGATTTTCACACCTACTTCGGCGGCGGCCAGTACAAGCTCTCGGCGTCCGTGTCCGGGTCGCGCGTGAGCGGCTCACCCGCGAGTATCGCCGCGACGCAGCGCGACGCGGTACACGACTATCAGCGCCCGGGCAGCGCGTTGCGCGTCGACACCACGCGGACGACGCTCACCGGCGACGCCGAAGAACTGCTCTTCGGCAAGTACGGCGGCGGCGTGACGCTGTTCCAGACGAGCTACGAGCGCCAGTCGCCGGGCTTCGAGCCTAACGACCTGGGCTTTCTCGAGCGCGCAGACGAACAGAGCTGGACCACGTGGGCGGGTCTCTACTTCACGCAACCGCACTGGTTCTACAAGACGCTCCGCATCAACGTCAACGAGTGGAACACGTGGACGACGAATGGGTTGCTGGCCCAGCGCGCGCTCAACGGCAACACGCACGTCTTGCTGACCAATAATTGGCTCGTGGAAGGCGGCACGACATTCGATCAACTGTCCGGCAGCGCCTGCGACCGTTGCGCGCGCGGCGGGCCCGCGGTCCGCCTGTCACCGCGTCTTGCCTCGTGGTTCGCGCTCACGGGGGATGAGCGATCCGCCATCACGCCCGTACTCAACCTGAATTGGCAGTCCGGCGACGACGGCCGGTCGCACGCCGTGACGCTGACGCCGAGCGTCGCGCTGCACCCCGCGAGTCACCTGCAAGCCACCATTGGACTCGGCCTAACGCGCAATGTCGACAACACGCAATGGTATGGAAACATCATCGACAGCATCGGGCTCACGCACTATGTGTTCGCGCACCTTGCCCAACGCACCGTGAGCCTCACGGCGCAGGCGAGCTATGCCGCGGCCCGCAATCTCACGATCGAGTTGTACGCCGAGCCGTTCGCGAGCAGCGGCACGTACTCGCACGTCCGGCAGTTGAGCGCGACGCCCGAGGCGGCATCGTACGACGCGCGATTCCAACCGTACACGCCGCCCGCCGGCACGCCAACGCGCTTCAATTTTCTCCAGCTCCAGTCGAGTCTCGTAATGCGCTGGGAGTATCGCACGGGGTCGACGCTGTTTCTGGTGTGGACGCACGACCGCACCGGCGCCGACGCGGGCGACCCCAACCGCTCGTGGGGCGACGAGTATCACGATCTCTTCGCGCTCCATCCCGAGAATACCGTGCTCATCAAGGTGGCGTATGCGATCAGCCGGTAGTGTGGCGGGTTGGGGCGGACAAACTCGGGAATGGCACGGCACGATTCTCACCGCGCATAGTGATCCGCGCCGAGGAAGTGCAACGAGACATAGGGGACGTCGCCGACGACCCAACTGTCGTGCGGCTCGGGCGGGATGTAGAACAGCTCGCCGGCGCGCAGCTCGATCACCCGGCCGTCGCCGAACGCCGCGGTGGCCGTACCGGCGATGACCAACCCGACGTGCTCGACCGAGCATCGCGTCTGACCAACGGACGGCCCGACGTGCTCCGACCACCGCCATCCGGGCGCATAGGTCGCTCGCCCGATGGTCATGCCGCCGATTCGCACGAGCTCGAACCGTCCTTTCACCATCTGTCGCACTTCGTCGGGCTGCTCGAAGCGCTTGAGAATCACGTCCGTTTGCATGGTCATGGTTCGACAAGTAGGGAGACGGGAAAGATAGCGGCGCCCGGGCCGCCGGTCTCTTGCGAAACCAAACCGGCCACCGTACCGTCATGTGGGTAACCCATAGGACGGCTCCATGGCGGACAAGCTCGAAGTACAACAAGGCACCCTCGCCCTGATGATCCTCAAGACCCTCGAGGCGTTAGGCTCGCTGCACGGGTATGGCGTGGCTCGCCGCATCGAAGAAACGAGCAAAGGCCGCCTCACGCTCAACTACGGCACGCTGTATCCCGCGCTCCTCAAGCTCGAGCAGGAGGGGTGCATCAAGGCCGAATGGCGCCAGTCCGAGAACAATCGCCGCGCAAAGTACTACACGCTCACCGCAGTCGGACGCAAACAACTGGCACGCGAGACGCGCGATTGGCACCGCACGGCGGATCTGATCGCGGCCTTTCTCGCGCCCCGACGCGAAGGAGAGGCACCATGAGACACGTTCGCGCCTGGCTCACTCGCCTGGCGGGCGTCTTCACCGGACATCGCCGCGATGATGATCTCCGCGACGAGCTCCAAGCCCATCTCGACATGGAGACGGCCGAGTACGTGCGACGCGGGATGTCGCCTCACGAAGCGAGGCGGCGGGCGATGGTGGCCTCGGGCGG
>DASYXE010000039.1:0-11959 GCA_035935375.1 Gemmatimonadaceae bacterium
CGCCGTGAACTGCGCCAACCCCTTCTTCGCCTGGATCGCCGTGATCGCCGCCGTCAACGTCGTCTTCCCGTGGTCCACGTGCCCAATCGTCCCCACGTTCACGTGCGGCTTCGTCCGCTCAAACTTTGCCTTGGCCATGGCTGCGTTCTCTACTCGTCGTTGGTGTTCGCCTAACGGTAAACTCTGCGATCTCGTCGATTCGGACAGCTGGTGCTGCTCCGTGCTGCGCAGCGGTGGTGAAGCTCGCGATCGGGATTGAACCGATGACCTCACCCTTACCAAGGGTGTGCTCTACCAACTGAGCTACGCGAGCGGTGCTTGCTCCGGCGTCGATTGATCCTGCTGACGGCGTGCCCCGTACTTCGTCCTCCACGCGACCAACACGAAGCGGGAGACGGGGCTCGAACCCGCGACATCAAGCTTGGAAGGCTTGCGCTCTACCAGCTGAGCTACTCCCGCGTTGCCCGACTGAATCTGACTAACGATCGAGGACTCGAGCGGTCGGACCGCACCTCCATCCCCTGCACTGCGTTGTGGGGCGACGCATCACCCAGTGGTGGGGGAAGGATTCGAACCTTCGTAGGCGTTAAGCCGGCAGATTTACAGTCTGCTCCCGTTGGCCGCTTGGGTACCCCACCTTCCCGCTCGCAGCCGATCGGGCCGAGGTCGCAAACCATCTACGACGCGCTGACGCTCCAGAGCTGACGGCGAGAATCGAACTCGCAACCGCCTGATTACAAATCAGGTGCTCTGCCAATTGAGCTACGTCAGCACACGGCCTTTTTTGCGCGAGACATGTAGGATACTCGACGTGTGAAATGCAGTCAAGCGATGCAGTCGAGCTATGTCGTGCTACCGCACCTTCTTCCACTTGGTACCCAGGGGTGTGTCTTCGATGGCGATGCCCTTCGATTCCAGGTCGTTTCGGATGGCGTCGGCGGTGGCAAAATCGCGGCGGGCGCGGGCCTGTTCGCGTTCTGACAATCGGCTCGCGACCCATGCTGCGAGTTGGGGGTCGACGGCGGGCGCATCGGGGACGATGTCGAGGACGCCGTTGACCGTAGCGAACGCGGCACGGGCGCGTTCGAGCGCGGCCTGATCTGTTCCTTGCGACTGGTCGAGCTCGCTATTCGCGCGACGAATGAAATCGAAGAGTGCGGCGACGGCTTGGGGTGCGTTGAGGTCGTCGAAAAGGGCTGCCTTTGCGTCGCGTTCGAGCGTATCGGCGGCTTGGGCGAGGCCTGGCGTCCCGCTCGCAGCCGAGGCGAGCCGAGCGGCTAACTCGCCGACGCGTTTTACGGCGCGTTGGGAAGCGTCGAGGGCTTCCTCGGTAAGATTGAGCTGTTGGCGATATCGTACGGAAAACACGAAGTGTCGGAGCGCGGCGGCGCCGACGCCGGATTCGCGCAAGTCGCTGACGCTCATCACGTTGCCGACGCGTTTGGCCATTTTCTCGCCGTCGGTGAGCAAGAATTCGCCGTGGCACCAGAAGCGGGAGAAGGTGACACCATTCGCGCCTTCGGATTGGGCGATTTCGTCCTCATGGTGTGGGAAGAT
This sequence comes from Gemmatimonadaceae bacterium, assembly GCA_035935375.1. Lineage (GTDB taxonomy): Bacteria > Gemmatimonadota > Gemmatimonadetes > Gemmatimonadales > Gemmatimonadaceae > JADGGM01. Next base: position 1,558 of record DASYXE010000039.1, read on the forward strand.
GAGGTCGACGCCGCCTCCATGGATGTCGAGAGTGTCGCCGAGGTATTTCTTGGCCATGGCGGAGCACTCGAGGTGCCAGCCGGGACGGCCGAGTCCCCAGGGTGAGTCCCACGCCGCCTTTGTTCTTTCGTCTTCCGGCTTGGCAGCTTTCCAGAGTGCGAAGTCCCGGACGTCTTCTTTGTTGTAGTCGTCGGCGATGACACGGGCGCCTGGGCGGATGGTGCGTGTGTCGAGGCGGGAGAGGCGGCCGTAGTTGGGGAAGCGGGCGATCGCGAAGTAGACGGAGCCGTCATCCGCCTGGTAGGCGAGGCCTTTGCCCATGAGCCGTTGGATCAGCGCGATCATTTCGCCGATGTGCTCGGTGGCTTTGGGGTAGACCTCTGCCGCCTCGATGCGGAGGAACTGGCGATCGCGTTGGAAAGTAGCGGTGATCGGTTCGGTGACTTCCGTGATGGTTTTTCCCGCTTGGTCGGCGCGTGCGATGATCTTGTCGTCGACGTCGGTGATGTTCATGACTTGGAAGACCTGCCATCCTGCGAGGCGCAGGGTGCGGCGCAGGAGATCCTCAAACAGAAATGTGCGGAAGTTGCCGAGGTGAGCGGGGTTGTAGACGGTTGGGCCGCAGGTGTACATGCGGACAGTGCGGCCGTCTTGCGGCGCGAAGTCGTCCGCGCCGCGGGTCATAGTATTGTAGAGCCGGAAGTCGGGCATGCTGTCGGTTCGCGGGTGACCGGCGGGACGTCGAGCGGGCAAGCTAGGCGGCGCGGGTAGGGCGGTCAACGGAATGGTCCGTAAGGCGCGTTGGACGGCGCCAATGGTTGCGACCCGAGATGGATGACGCCGCGAGCATGGAGGGCGAGATGTCGCGAGCGTTTGTGAACGAGGATGCGGGTGGGCGGGGCCCGAGCAAGCGCTACGACTTGCCGCCGCGTGACGACCCGGCGTTTGCGGCGGCCGCGGCCGAAGTGTTGTTGCGGGCGTCGCTTGATGGGGATACCGCGAGCGCTGAAGAGGCGACCGGATTCTATTGGGGCGCGGACGCCCTTCGAGGAGAGGTCGAGCGATTGCTGGCGCGCGCGCGCGGCGATCGCGACGATGAACTAGCGCGTGCCGCCGAGCGGTATCTGCGCTGAGGGCGCGGCGCGAGGAGATCATAACATCGTGGCTCGAGCCTTGGGCTCAGCCACTCGCGCGGGCGACGCATGGTGCGCGGCCACGCGAGATGGGCGCAGCGTGGACCGGACGCTTCCGTCACGGATGGTGATGACGCGTTCGACCCATGGCTCCAGGCGCGAGCGATCGCGATCTGCGGCGACGATGGTCATGCCGCGACTCGCGAGCTCGCTGAGGATGGTGCGCGAGCCCGAGGACAGGTCATTCACGACCGCGTCCAAGAGGAGGACGGGCGTAGCGAGCGCCAGTGCGCGCGCGAGCGATTGCGTGGGCGACAATCGGGAGCCGTTTCTGGCTTCGGCATCCACGTATGTGACGAGTTGGTGGGGCGCGACACCGCGCACGCGGACGGTGCCCGAATCCGGCCGTAAGAGACCGGCCATGCACAGGAGCAGCGTGGTTTTGCCGCTGCCGACGGCGCCGCATACGCCGACGATTTCACCGGCGCGGATGTCGACATCGACGCCATTGAGCACGGTGGCACGGGCGTGACACCCTTGGACGCCGGCGCGGAACGATTTCCGGAGCCCGCGTATGACTAACGCAAACTCGCCGGCAGCGCGTGCCGGATGTGTGTGAGGCACCGTTCACCCGCATGTGCAGTCGTGCGATGCGCAGCGAGCACCAGACGGGCGCCGCCGCGAGAGTCAGGCGACAATGTCGCGGCGTGTCGGTGGCGGAGCGTTAGCGAATTGCTGCGGCACGTGGCGAAATATTGCGCGTGCGGGCAGCGTGAAACGCGTCGATTGCCTGGACGATGGGCTCAGGGTCGAAACGGACCGGGTCGGTGGCCGGCAATCCGGTTTCGTCACTGGCGCGGGCGATCGCATCGAGCGCGGCACGCTCGCCGAGATCGTACGTGTTCAAGCACACGGCGATGACCGGTGCGGCGCGCAGCGGACGGGTGAGGGCGTCGTGCAGGGCGATGATATCCTCGAGCGGCGGAATCTTGATCCAGGGATTGTTGGTGATCGTGGTGCGCGATGGTTGGGTGCACAGCACGAGTGCGTGCGGGAGCGATCCATGGAGGAGGCCCAGGGTCACGCCCGAGTATCCGGGGTGGATCACCGACCCCTGCCCTTCGACGAGTACGATGTCCGCGCCTTCGGCCGCCTCGAGCACGAGTCGTTCGGCCGCGCCGGCGATGAAGTCGGCGATCACGGCGTCGACGGCGATCCCCCATCCTTCGATGAGGATGCCGGTCTGGCCGGTGCCGGCGAAGCGGACGGCGCGTCCGCGTTGGGCGAGGCCGTCCCGGACCTGGAGGGCGGCGGTCATTTTTCCGATGTTGCAGTCGGAGCCTACCGTTAGGACGACGGTGGCGTCGACGTCGCGCACGCGACCGCCGGCGACGGGCAGATCCGCGGGCGGCAAGCGCAGGTCGTGCAGGGCGACGCCGCGTTGGGCGGCGCGAGCGGCAAACTCGGGATCGTGACTCAAGAACGTGTGCAGGCCGCTCCAGACATCGAGGCCCGCATCGATGGCGCCGAGGATCGTCGCACGCCAATCGTCAGGCAGTCGGCCGCCTTGGGGCGCGACACCGATGAGCAGCGCGGTGGGCTGCCGCGCGAGGCCATCGGCGAGCGTGCCGACCACCGGGATGGCGCCGCCGAAACCCAGCACGTCCTGCGCGGTGCGGCCGGCGAAGCGCGAGTCCATCACCGCGACGACGCGGTCCGGCGTGTAGCGGATGCACGAGTTGGCGGTCTTGGACGAGAGCGGGCCGAACTGGCCCTCGACGAGGATCAGGAAGCGGAGATCGGACGACATGGCGTGTACGTCAGGCGACGCGCTTGGCGCCGGACGATTCGGCGCGGGCGAGCACGTCGGGGGGATGCGCGGGAATGACGACGTCGGTTTCGGGCGCCGGTGCCTTGACCACGAATGCGCGGTCGCGGACCAATCGGCGGAATCCGTGTCCCTCGTAGATGCGGTTCATCAGCACGCGCCGCACGATCACGTCGACGAGCACGAGGGTGGGGACGGCGACGAGCAAGCCGACGGGTCCGAGCAGCTTGCCCATGATGAGCACGCTCAACATGGTGAGCACCGGCGGGAGATTCACCTGGCGCTGCATGATGAGCGGCGAGACGAGATTCCCCTCGATCAAGTGGATGAACACGCCTAACCCGATCACCGCCAGCGCTCGGCCCGGGCCGCCCGAGGCGCCCAGCACGAACAGCGCCGGCAGCAGCGTCGAGACGAGCGTGCCGAAGAACGGCACGATGGCGGCGACGCCGGCGAACAGGCCGAAGGTCAACCAATAGGGCACGCCTAACGCCCACAATCCGATCGTCGTGAGGACGCCGAGCAACGTCATCGACGACAGTTGGCCGACGATCCATGAGCGCAGCGTCCGCGACAGGTCGGCGAGCACATTGCGCACGAGGTCGCGGTGCAACGGCGGGAAGAGCGCGATGAGATACTCGCGATACAATCCGGGATGGAGCGTGAGGTACACACCCATGATCGCGACCGAGACGATTTCGATCGTGAAGCCGAGCGCGCCGAACAACTTGGGCAGCACATCGGTGAAATAGCGCGACGCTTGCTCGTAGACCGCGAGCAGCACGCGGTGCTGACCCGGATTCCAGAGTGAGCGCAGCGCCGGGTTGCGTGCCAACGCCTGGTCGATGCCGCTGTCCCAGCGGAGGATCGTATCGGGAAGGACTTTGACTAACGCTTGCGTCTGTTCGACGATCGGCGGGACCAGCAGCCAGATGAAGCCGACGAACACGGCAAGCGAGGCAACGATCGCGAGCGCCACCGCGCCTTTGCGCGGCCACCCGGTGCGGTTCTGGATCCCATCGGAGACCGCGCCGAGGTACAGCGAGATCAGGACCGCGATGAAGAGAAGAAGAAAGAGCTCTGCCGTCGAGTAGAGCAGCAGCAGTGCGAGCACCGTGATGACGGTGGCCGCAAGGACGGGGGCAAAGCGGGATCGAGGTGACCCTCCGCTTGCCCCCGTTGGATTGGTGCCTCCGGGACCGCCTCCAGCAGGTGCCGCGTTCACGCCGGCTTCTTGCCCTCCCCGGGTGCGCCGCCGTGGTCGTCTTCGATTTCCGCGTGCACCGTTTCCTCAGCCGGCCGATTGTTGCTGCCCATGCCGAGTTGCTTGTTTTGCGCGGGCGCGCCCTGGGGCAGCATCCCCATCTTTTGTTTGAGCGCGAGGAGCTGTGCGTCGGCGTTGTTGGTCACCGCGCCCTTCTCGAGCACCTTGAAGTCTTTCGTTAGGCGGTCGCCGCTGAATTCTTCGTCGATTTCGGCGTTGGCCAGCATGCGGCGCTCGTTGTCTTCGATCTTGGCTTCCATCCGATCGAAGGCCTCGAACGCCGACTTCTCCGACATCGACGACATCGTCTCTTGAATGCGCTTCTGCGCTTCGGCGCGCTTCTGACGAGCGACGAGGAGGTTCTTCTTGCGCTTGGCCTCTTCGATTTTGTCGTTGAGGTCGCGGAGCGAGTTCTTGAGCTTCTCTGTCTCCGCCTGGTGCGCCTGCCAGGTGGCCTCGAGCTGTTGGGCGTGCGAGGCGTGCTCATTCTGACGGAGCAGCGCTTGCTTGGCGAGATCGTCGCGACCTTCCTGCACCGCGAGCATCGCGCGCTTCTCCCACTCCCCGCCTTCCTTGTATTCGCTATCGACCTGATCGCGCAGGCGACGTTCGTCAGCGATCGCCGCGGCCACCTGCTGCTTGGCCTTGGCGAGCTGCGAGCGCATGTCGATCAGAATCTGATTCAACATCTTCTCGGGATTTTCCGCCGAGGAGATGAGATCGTTGATGTTGGACTTGATCAGTGTCGAAAGACGGTCGAAAAGACCCATGGCTCACCGATCCTCGCGGTACGGCGCGAGCTCGCGCAGGTGGGACGCCAGCGCGAGCGTCATGGATTCGTAGGCAGCAAGAAATTCTTCGTAGTCGAGGTGCGACAGTTCCATCGCCTCGGTGAGGACCACGGCATCGCCCTCGATGCCGTACGACCCGTGCACCAATTCGCTGGCGTTGAGCTCGAGCAGACGGCGCGTGAGTGTCGCGCCGGCATGCGCGTCCTTCGGCAGGTCCATCACCTTCATGCGGAGCAGCAGCACCGGCGGGGAATAATGGACCACCACATCGGCATCGAGCTCTCCGCCCGGCCGCACGACCCACATTCCCGGATGAATCTCGGAGTGGCTCGCACCGTCGATAGACAATCTGTCGAGAAAGTCTTCGATTTCTTCTTTAGTGACCATGGGCCGTTGACTCGGGGTCGTGAGGACGGAGTCTCGCAACGCGAGCACCGCGCACCGTGATGCCTGGTTCGCAAGAGGGGACATGGACCCCGTCTGTTTCACCGTACGCATCCCGTGCGCACCGCGTTTCATCCGAAGGCCATCCCCTCCGCGTGAAGATACTTCCATCGGCAACCCGCCAACAGGCGCCGATCAATGCGTGGAGCGTCGAATCTGGACCAGGCGCTCGCGGGCAAGCCGACGACCGGTGGGCGTAGCGGCGAGCCCGCCGCCGGCCGTCTCGCGATAGCGCACATCCATCGCGCGTCCGATCTCGCCCATCGTATCGATCACCTCATCGACCGGGATCGCGAACGTGACGCCGGCGAGCGCCATTTCGATGCCGGCGAGGGCGATCGCGGAGCCGGTTGCGTTTCGGAAGACGCATGGCAGCTCGACGAGCCCGCCCAACGGATCGCACACCAATCCGAGCATGCCTTGCATGGTGAGCGCGATGCCGTGTCCCACCTGCGCCGGAGTACCGCCGAGCATTTCGACGCCGGATCCGGCCGCCATCGCGGCCGCTGCGCCGGTCTCCGCCTGGCATCCTCCTTCCGCACCGGACAGCGACGCGCGCTCGGCGATGACGGCGCCGATGAGACCTGCGGTGGCGAGGGCGCTGACGACACGTGCGTCATCGAATCCGCGTGCATCGGCGAGTCCCGTGAGCACGGCGGGCAGCACGCCCGCGCCGCCGGCGGTTGGGGCGGCGACGATGACGCCCATGGCGGCGTTCACTTCTTGCACGGCGAGCGCGCGCGCGAGGATGTCGTGAAACGGTGTATCGGCGAGCGGACCGGCGTGGCTCGAGCGGACCTTGGCCGCGTCGCCGCCGACGAGTCCGGAGGCCGAGTGGAGATCGCCTTGCATGCCGCGCGTGACGGCGCCGCGCATCACGCGGAGGGCGCGCGCGAGGGCGGCGCGGATGTCGGCGCGGTCGCGACCCTGGTCTTTGGCCTCGGCGTCGAGGGCGACATCGGCGAGCGAGGCGCCGCGCGATTCGGCGGCGGCGATGGCGTCGGCGAGCGAGCGGAACATTGCGTTAGGCTCCGACTTTTTCCAACGCGCGAACCCAGCGTACCCATTCGAGCGTGCCGATCCGGCTCGTCGCCTCGGCGCTGGGCGCGTCGTCGAGCTCGATGACCATGAAGGCGTCGCCGCCGCGTTCCTTTCGGGTGACGCGCATGGTGGCGAGGTTCAGGCGCTCGTCGGCCAGCACGCCGGCGATGCGGGCGATGGATCCCGGCCGGTCTTCGGCGACGAGGACGAGTGTGGGGAAGCTGCCCGAGATGTCGACGGGGAAGCCGTCGACTTCGGTGAGGCGGATGCGCCCCGCGCCTAACGACGAGCCGACGACGACGGCCTCGAAGCCGCCGTGCAGCGCGGTGATGCGGGTGGTGTTGGGGTGTGCGTCGTCCTCGAGCGAGGTTTTCTCGAAGGTATAGTCGAGGCCTTCGCGCTCCATGATGTCCAACGCATCGCGGAGGCGCTCATCGTCGGGGCGCATGCCCAACAGACCGCCGGCGATCGCCTTGTCGGTGCCGTGGCCTTCGCCGGTGCGGGCGAACGAGCCGTGGAGCTCGACGCGCGCGCGTTCGGGCGTGCCGCCAACCAGCATGCGCGTCAGCAGACCAATGCGGCAGGCTCCGGCGGTGTGCGACGAGGAGGGGCCGACCATGATCGGACCGATGATGTCGAGGATGGACACCATGTTAGGCGAGGGAAGCGCGCGCTGGCGCGCGCTGGGGGAAGGGGAAAGCGGGAAGGGGGCGCGGGGCGATCATGGGTTCGCGGGTTCGGCTTCGACGCGGCGGTTGCGTGTGCGCGATGGCGACGCCTTCGGTGCCGGAGCCAGCACCTTGCGCAGAAAGTCGCCCGTCGATGAGTCGGGCGTGCGCGCGACGTCCTCGGGTGTGCCCGTTGCGACGATCCGGCCGCCGTTGTTTCCCCCTTCGGGGCCAAGGTCGATGATCCAGTCGGCGGTCTTGATGACATCGAGGTTGTGCTCGATGACGAGCACGGTGTTGCCCTTGTCGACGAGCCGGTGCAGGACGCGCAGGAGCAGCCGCACGTCCTCGAAGTGCAGACCGGTGGTGGGCTCGTCGAGGATGTAGAACGTGCGGCCCGTGTCGCGCTTGGAGAGCTCGGTGGCCAGCTTCACGCGTTGGGCTTCGCCGCCCGAAAGCGTGGTGGCACTCTGTCCCAAATGGACGTACCCCAACCCGACATCGACCAACGTCTCGAGCTTCTGCCTAACGCGCGGCTGGTTGGCGAAGAACGCCGCCGCATCCTCGACGGTCATGTCGAGCACATCGGCGATCGACGCGCCGCGGAACCGCACCTCGAGCGTCTCGCGGTTGTAACGCTTGCCCTTGCACACCTCGCACGGGACGTAGACGTCGGGGAGAAAATGCATTTCGATCTTGACGAGGCCGTCGCCCTGACACGCCTCGCACCGGCCGCCCTTCACGTTGAACGAGAACCGACCCGGTCCATACCCGCGGATCTTCGCGTCGGGCAGCTCGGCGAACAGCTCGCGGATGGGCGTGAACACGCCGGTGTACGTGGCGGGGTTGCTGCGCGGCGTTCGGCCAATGGGACTCTGGTCGATGTCGATGACCTTGTCGATGTGCTCGAGGCCACGTATCCGATCGTGCTCGCCGGGAATCAGGCGCGCGCGATAGAAGTGGCGTGCGAGCGACCGGTGCACGATGTCTTCGACGAGGGTGGACTTGCCCGAACCGGACACGCCGGTGACGGCGACGAACACGCCTAACGGAAAGTCGACGGTGAGGTTCGCCAGATTGTGCGCCCGCGCGCCCTCGACGCGCAACGTGCGGCCGGCCTGCGGTCGGCGCCGCTCGCCCGGCGCGGGCACATCGATGCGCAGCTCGCCGCTCAAGTACCGTCCCGTGAGCGACTGCGGACTGCGCGACACTTCGTCGACCGTACCCTGGGCCACCACCTCGCCGCCGTGGCGGCCGGCGCCGGGCCCCAAGTCGATCAGGTGGTCGGCCTCGCGCATCGTCTCTTCGTCGTGTTCGACCACGATGACCGTGTTGCCGAGGTCGCGGAGCTGCCGCAGCGTCGCGAGCAGGCGTGCGTTGTCGCGCTGGTGCAGACCGATCGACGGTTCGTCGAGGATGTACAACACGCCCACGAGGCGCGACCCGATCTGCGTGGCCAACCGAATGCGTTGGGCCTCTCCGCCCGACAAGGATTCGGCCGACCGGCTGAGCGTCAGGTAGTCGAGTCCCACGTCGGCGAGGAAGCGCAGGCGCTCGCGCACTTCCTTCAGGATGGGACCGGCGATCGATGCGTCGAGCCCCGGTTTTCCGTTAGACCTGAGCGGCACCGATTCCAGAAACCGGAGCGTTGCCGTCACCGACATCTCGACGAGCTCGCCGATGTTCTTGCCGCCCACCGTGACCGCGAGGGACTCGGGCTTGAGCCGGCGTCCGCCGCAGGCGGTGCACGGCGCCTCGACCATGAACTCCTCGAGCTCGACGCGCACCGCATCGGAGGTGGTTTCGCGATAGCGGCGCTGCACGAGCGACAACACGCCTTCCCACGCGCCCTGGTATTCGCCGTGGAATTTCTCCGTGTCCAACCGGAACGTCATCTTGCGGCCGGCGGCGCCGTACAACACGACGTCGCGCACTTTCTGCGGCAGATCGCCCCACGGGGTGTTGAGATCGAACTTGTACTGCTTGGCGAGCGCCGGCAGCACCGACTTGCGCAGGTGACCGGCCGGCTCGCCCCACGGCAGGATGACCCCCTCGAGAATCGAGATGCGCGGGTCGCCCAAGATCAGCTCTTCGCTCACCTCGCGCCGCGTGCCTAATCCGCCGCACTCGACACACGCGCCGAACGGCGAGTTGAACGAGAACTGCCGCGGCTCGAGCTCGGTGAACGAGAGGCCGCACTCCGGGCACCCGTAGCGCTCGGAAAAGATCTGCGACGCCATGGAGGCCTCGCCGCCGTGGCGGACCACTTCGACGAGTCCGTCGGCCACCTTGAGCGCCGTCTCGAGCGAGTCCGTTAGGCGGCCGCGGTCCTCCTCGCGCACCGTCAGGCGGTCGACGATCACGGAGATGCTGTGGTTGACCGTCTTGGCCAGCTTCGGCGGATTCGCCAGCTCCGCCGCCTTGCCGTCGATCATCGCTCTCACGAAGCCCTGTTTGCGCGCGGACTCGAGCAGGTCGCGGAACTCGCCTTTGCGTCCGCGAACGAGCGGCGCCAGCACTTCGATGCGCGTGTTCACCGGCCACGACAGAATGGTGTCGGCAATCTGTGTCGCGCTCTGCCGCTCCACCGCGCGGCCGCAGTTGGGACAGTGCGGCGTGCCGACGCGGGCGTAGAGCAGTCTGAGGTAGTCGTAGATCTCGGTGACGGTCCCGACGGTGGAGCGCGGGTTGTGTCCCGCCGACTTCTGCTCGATGGAGATCGCCGGCGACAGACCCTCGATCGCATCGACGTCGGGCTTCTCCATGAGGCCCAGGAACTGTCGCGCGTACGCCGACAGCGATTCGACATATCGCCGCTGCCCCTCGGCGTAGATGGTGTCGAAGGCCAGCGACGACTTCCCCGAACCGGAGAGACCGGTGATCACGGTCAATCGGTCGCGGGGAATCGCGATGTCGATGTTCTTGAGATTGTGTTCGCGGGCGCCGCGAACGATCAGCCGCTCTTCGGGCATAACCCGTGAAAAGTGACCGTCGGCGGGCCGCGTTACAAGCGGCGGGGTTTCGCCCCGTGGCGAGGGCGTCGCCCGGCTATTCCTCGCGCAGCGCTTCGGTCGGATCCGTCCGCGCCGCCCGCCATGCCGGGAGCGTCGTGGCGATCAGCGCGGTGAGTGTCAACACGAGCGTCGCCCCGACGAGCGTGCGCACGTCGTGCGGCGCTATGCCGTAGAGCAGCGACGCCACGAAGCGCATTCCAGCCAGCGAGAGCACGGCAC
>DASYXE010000040.1:0-7633 GCA_035935375.1 Gemmatimonadaceae bacterium
CCCGCTCGAGCGCGGCTTCGTCGTGCGGCGTGCGGGGCGCCGGGCGCTCGTCGCGCACGCGGCCGCGGCGGATGAGATACACGCGGTCCTCACCCCCGTGGCCGGGCACCGTGTACACGAACGTCAGGGACTCGACGCCGAAGCGGAGCCGCAGAAACTGCACGCGGAGCTCCTCCAACCGATTCACCTTGTCGCGCAGCGCCGCCGCCCGCTCGAACTCGAGGCGCGCGCTGCTGGCTTCCATCTCGTGCCGCAGCGTCTCGAGCGGCGTGTCATCCGTGCAATCGAGAAACGCGCGGGCGAGCGCGAGCCGTTGGTGGTACTGGCCCTCGGAGCATCCGCCGACGCACGGACCCAGACACTTGTGGATCTCGAAGCGAATGCACCCGGGCGTGCGCGCGATTTGAAAGAGCTCGCTCTGATCGGAGAAGTGCATCGTGCGCTCGAACGTGCAGTCGCGCAGGCCTAACGCGTCGTTCAGCTCGCGCAGCGATTCGGACACGCGCTGGGCGCCCTGGAACGGGCCGTAGTACGCCGCGGTGTCTTCCGTTGGGCCGCGGACGACGGTGAGCTTGGGCGCGGGCCCGCGCGAGATCTTGATGAACGCGAAGTGCCGGTCGTCGCGCTTCATCGCCACGTTGAGCCGGGGGCGCAGCCGCTTGATGAGCCGCATCTCGAGCAACAGCGCGGCGAACTCGCTGGGCGTGTAATCCCAGTCGATGCGTACGGCCTCGCGGATGATACGCGCGCCCTTGTCCTCGGGATATCGGCCGCGGAAATAACTGAGGAGCCGCGTGCGCAGCCGCTTCGACTTGCCGACGTACACCACTTCTCCGGTGCTCCCGTGCATCCGGTAGACGCCGGGTCGATCCCGGGCCTCCGCGGTCACGGCGGCGCGCATGCGCGCGAGTTGGTCGTCGTCGGTGAAAGGAGGAAGAAGAGCGCGCCGCTTCATCGCTGGCAGCGGGGACACAACACGGTCGTGCGGCCGTCGATCGCGTCGGTGGCTACGAGGCGCGAGCCGCACCGATGACACGCTTCGCCGCCGCGGCCATAGACGTCGAGCTGCCCAGCGAACGACCCGCGCTCGCCCGACGCGTCGCGATAATCGCGAAAGCTCGTCCCGCGTGCGTCGATCGATTCGCGCAGCACCTGCACGATGCCCGTGTGCAGTCGAGCGATTTCATCGGCGCGAATGGTTCGTCCGGCGCGCGATGGGTCGATCCCCGCGCGCCACAGCGCTTCGTTCGCGTAGATGTTGCCGAGCCCGGCAATCCGGCGCTGGTCCATCACCAACTTCTTCACCGCTTGAGAGGAACCCCGAAGAGCGCCCGATAGATGTGTAATCGTAAACGCAGGGTCAAGCGGTTCAACGCCGAGTGTCGCCGAATGTCGTGCCCAACGCTCGGGGGACATGAGCGTGACGGTGCCGAGCCGTCGGATGTCGCGGTAGTGGAGGGCGCGACCATCGGCGAGGCGGAGGGCGAGTGTCGAGTACGCGCGCTCGCGCTCCGGTAGCGCGCCGGTGTCGATCAACAGCGCGCCGGTGAAGCGCGGTTGAACGACGAGCCGGCTTCCGGTCGAGAGATCGAGCACGACCAGCTTGGCGCGGCGCCAGCAGCGTTCGATCGTGGCGCCGATGAGTGCGCGGCGCAGTCTGGCTGGAGTCGTTTCGCGGAGCACATCGCCGTGCGTGACCGTTACGCCGGTGATCGAGGTTCCCGCCAGGGCGCGCTGCAAATCGCGCGCGATGGTTTCGGTTTCAGGCAGCTCCGGCATGGCGCTCGAGTTCCCGCCACGCGATGTCGGCGCGGTACTGGCTGCCGGTGAACTCGATGGCGGATGCCGTCCGCACGCTCGAGCGTTGGGCGGCGGCAAGCGTGTCGCCAACCGCGGTCACGGCGAACACGCGGCCGCCCGCGGTCACAAGGCGGCCGTCGCCGGCGCGCGAGGTCCCCGCGTGGAACACATACACGTCGGCGCCGGTCGACGCCGGCAGCGTGATCGCGTCGCCTAACCGCGGCGTATCCGGGTAGCCGGACGCCGCCACGACCGTCGTCACCGCGTGCCGGTCCGACCAACGAAGCGGCGTCTGGTCCACTTCGCCCTTCGCCACCCCCAACAAGCGAGGCAGCAGCGGTTCCGCCATCAACGGCAGCAACGCTTCGGTCTCCGGGTCGCCAAAGCGGCAGTTGAATTCAACGACGCGCGGCGAGGTCCCGTCGGGCGCAACCATGAGCCCGGCGTAGAGGAGTCCGCTGAACGACGAGCCGGCGTCGCGCATCGCGTGCAACGTCGGACGCACGATGCGCTCGACCACTTCATCGACCAGCGCCGGCCTAACCAACGACAGCGGGGCATACGCGCCCATGCCGCCCGTGTTCGGCCCGGCGTCTCCGGCGAGCAGGCGCTTGTGGTCCTGCGCCGGGAGCATGGGCACGACGCGCGTTCCATCGGTGAGCACGAACAGCGAGACCTCCTCGCCATCCATGAACTCCTCGACCAGGATCTCGTTGCCGGCGTCGCCGAACGCGTGGCCGACGAGCATCGCGTCGATCGCACGGTCCGCCTCGCCGAACGTGCGGGCGATGACCACCCCTTTACCGGCGGCCAGCCCCGACGCCTTGACTACGAGTGGCACGCCTAACGATCGGGCCAGGCGCTTGGCGTCGTCCGGCCGCACGTGGCGCTCGGCGCGCGCGGTGGGCACGCCGGCGTCGAGCATCAATTCCTTGGCGAACGCCTTGGACGACTCGATGCGCGCCGCGGCCGCACTGGGTCCGAACACGGGCACGCGCTGCTCGCGTAAGGCGTCGGCCAGCCCCGCGGCGAGCGGCGCCTCCGGGCCGATTATGGTGAGATCAGGACGCGCGTCGCGCGCCAGGTCGACCAATGCGGCGATGTCCGCGGCTTTGACGGGCACACACCGGCCGAGCTGCGAAATGCCCGGATTGCCGGGCGCGGCGAGCAGCTCGAGTGTCGGATCGTCGTGCGTGAGCTTCCAGGCGAGGGCGTGTTCTCGTGCGCCGCCGCCGACGAGCAACACCTTCACTTGGATGTCGCGTTCCGGTAGGCGTTGTTGAAGGCGTCGCGGGCGCCGCGGAGTGCGTCCTTCACCGTTTCGACAGCCGACTGGGCTTCGTTGCGATAGTAGCCGGCCGCCTCGGCGTAGTCGTCGCTCAGCGGACGATCGTCCTCGCCACGATGCGGGTAGTCGCCGTTGACGATGCGGTCGTATGCGCCGGTCCCGATCCACCGTTGCAGCTCTGCCGCGCGAACGGTGTTGAACGGGTGCGATCGGAACGCGACGTTCAGCACGCGGAAGATCGCGTCGAGCGCGCCACCGCGTTCTTCGTACTCCTGCGCTTGCGTTAGGAACTCATCCAGGTTCAGCTCATCGTCGGAGGTGACGCCGCCGGCGAACTTGAGAAAGAGGCCCATCGCCGCGCGCGGATCCTGCGTCGCGAGCAGGCCGGCCCGATCGGAGGAGAGCTCCGCTTTGCGGGCCCACTCGAGCAGGGCGAGTTGGATCGGCAGTGCGATGAGGCCGAGGCCCGGGATGTTGTTGAACCCAATGTTCAGGATGATGAGCGCCAGTGTGGTGTAGGTGGCGTGGCCGCTCATCACGTGGCCAAGCTCGTGGCCGAGGAGCACCCGGCGTTCGTCCCAGTCGAGCAAATCGATCGCGGCCGAATTGACCACGATGAATGGCTTGTCGAACCCAACCGCCATCGCGTTGGCGACGGGCGACTGCGACACGAACAGGTCCGGACGATCGGGCCAGTCCATGGTGTGCAGCACTTCCTCGAGGAGTACGTTCAAGCGCGGTCGTTGGCGCGGCCCAACGCGAACGGCATTGGCGGTGAAGAGGCTGCGTACGCCGCGTTCGCCGAGCAGGCTCATGATCTTGCGCAGCACCTCGTCGAATCCGGGGAGCGCACGCAGGGTGTTGAGGGCCGCGCGGTCGGCGGGGTGCTCCCACGACACGGGCGCGATCTGAATCAGCTGGTTAGGCATGGCGGTGGCTCGTCGGAGGTCGCGGCTTACTTGGCGAAGGCGTGATCGAGGTCTGCGATCAGGTCGCCGACGTCTTCGACGCCGCACGACAGCCGCACCATTCCCTCGGTGATGCCGAGCTCGGCGCGTCGCTCGGGCGGCACGGACGCGTGCGTCATGGACGCCGGGTGGCTGATCAGGCTCTCCACCCCTCCCAACGATTCCGCCAGGGAAAAGATTCTGGTGCGTTCCAGCACCCGCGCGGCGCGGTCGCGCGATCCCAGATCGACCGTGATCATGCCGCCGAACCCGCGCATCTGCCGGCAGGCGAGCTCGTGCTGCGGGTGCGAGGGGAGCCCCGGGTAGATGACCCGCTCCACACCGACGTGCTCGGCCAGCCAGGCGGCGACACGGCGGCCGTTCTCGTCGTGGCGCGGCATGCGCAGGTGCAGGGTCTTCGTGCCTCGCAGTGCCAGCCAGCAGTCGAATGGCCCGGGAACGGCCCCTGAGGCGTTCTGGATGAAGCCGAGGCGGTCGGCGAGGTCGTCCCTCTGGAGCACGGCCATGCCGCCGATCATATCGCTGTGGCCGTTGAGGTACTTCGTAGTCGAATGAAATACGATGTCAGCACCGTGCGCGAAGGGGTGCTGAAAGACCGGAGTCGCGAACGTGTTGTCGACGATGAGCAGCGCGCCCGCGCGATGCGCCGCCTCGGCGGCCGCCGAGAGGTCCGTGATCCACATGAGCGGGTTCGTCGGCGTCTCGACCAACACTGCCACGGTACGCGGCGTGCAGGCATCGGCGATCCGTTGGGCATCGCGCGTGTCGACGTACGTGAACCGCAGGCCTAACTTTTGGAGCAGTTGGTCGAAGAGCCGAAATGTTCCGCCGTAGACGTTCTGCCCGCAGATGATGTGGTCACCGGATTGGAACAATTTCATGATCGAATCGACGCAGGCCGTCCCGCTGGCGAAAGCGAAGCCGTGTCGCCCATCTTCCAGCGCGGCCACATTCCGCTCGAGCGCATCGCGCGTTGGATTCCGGCTGCGTGAGTACTCGAACCCCTTGTTCTTTCCGAGCCCCTCCTGCACGTATGTCGACGTGAGATAGACCGGCGTCATAATGGCGCCGGCCAGCGGTTCGGGTCGCTGGCCTGCGTGAATCGCCCGCGTGCCCAACCCGGACTGTAGATCGTCGTCGAATATGCGCGTCATGCCAAGGCCCGTTGATCAGTTCGCGCAAGATAACTCCCCGAAACCAGTGACGCACGCCAACGGCGTCGACGGGACTCGCTGTCTCGTCGTCGACGACGAGCCGCGACTCCGCCAAGCGCTCGTGCGCCTCATGCAAGGCGCCGGCTTCACGTGCTTCGAGGCCGGCTCTGCGCAGGACGCGTTGTCGCTCCTCGATCGCGAGCCGCTCGAGCTGGTGTTGTCCGACATGCGCATGCCGGGCATGGATGGCGCCACGCTGCTGAGACGCATACGCGAGCGCCATCCCGACGTCGCGGTCGTCATGGTCACCGCCGTGGCCGAAGTGGAAGTCGCCGTGTCGTGTCTCGCCGCGGGCGCGATGGACTACATCACCAAACCCTTCGTTTTCGAGGAAGTCAAAGCGCGCGTCGCGCAGTCGCTGGAGAAGCGACGGCTTCTGGTCGAGAACCGCGGCTACCAGGAGCGGCTCGAGGAGCGCGTCAAAGCGCAGGCGCAGCGCCTCGAGGACTTGTTCCTCGCGAGCGTGCAATCGTTGGCGGAGGCCCTCGAGCTCAAGGATCCGTACACGCGCGGACACTCGATTCGCGTGAGCCGATACGGTGTGGCGATCAGCCGGGTGCTCGGCATCGACCACGCGACGATTCGGACGATCGAGTTGGGCGGACAGCTGCACGACATCGGGAAGATCGGCGTGCGCGAGGATGTGCTGAACAAGCCGGGGCCGCTCACCAAGGAAGAGTATCAGCACATCATGACCCACCCGGTGCTCGGCTGGCGGATCCTGCGTCCGCTGCTCGGCGACAATTCGGTGGCCCTGAACATCGTGCGGTCGCACCACGAGCGCATCGACGGAAAGGGCGTTCCCGACGGGTTAGGCGGAAACGAGATTGCGCGCGAAGCGCGGATCATCGCCGTGGCCGACGCGTTCGACGCGATGATGAGCCGCCGCCCGTACCGCAAGGGTCTTTCGTATGCGGACGCGCTCGACGAGCTCAAGCGGATGTCGGGCACGCAGTTCGACGGCGAGGTCGTCGGAGCATTCCTCGAGGCGGTGTCCACCGGCGCGATCGTCCTCGATCATCGCGAACCGGCGCTCGACTCGACCGACCCAGTGCGTCTCGCGCAGTCCGCCCGCTGACCGGCGGCGCGCCGGCTCGTTGCCTAACGCGGCGCGCGACTGATCTCCCGCCATCAAACCGCTGGACACGTACTGCGGCCGACGCATCCCAAGCGAGCCGCAGCGCCCGCGGCGTTCGACGCATCGACGCTCGGTGAGACGGCCGCCACGTGTGGTCGTCTGGTCGTTATTCTTGTGGCGACCCGTTCGCGTACCTTTTCCGGACCGTGACGGAGGTTACAGCGTGTACGAAGGTCTGATGGTTAGTGTATCGGGGGTACGCGGGCGTGTCGGTGAAGCGCTCACGCCTGAGGTGGTGACGCGCTTTGCGGCCGGCTTCGGGGCGTGGGCCGAGGCCAAGTGGTCCGCGGGCCATCGGGCGGCGGAACGGTGTCGCGTGGTGGTCGGACGCGACTCGCGTGTGTCAGGCCCGATGTTTCATCGCGCGACGATTGCGGCGCTGCAATCGGTGGGTTGCGATGTGATCGACGTTGGTCTCGCACCCACGCCTTCCATACAACTCGCGGTCGAGCACCACCACGCTGCGGGCGGGTTGGCCATCACGGCAAGCCACAACCCGATCGAATGGAATGCGCTCAAATTCATCGGTCCGTCCGGACTGTTCTTGGACGGCGCGGAAGGAACCGCGATGCGCGGCGTCGTCGAAAGTACGATTCCGCGCGCATCCTGGGACGCGTTGGGAGAGGTACAATCTGATGGCCAAGCGATCGAGCGGCATCTCGATGCCGTGCTGTCGCTGCCGTTCGTAAAGGCCGATGCGATTCGCAAACGAAGATTTCGTGTGGCGCTCGACTGCGCGCACGGTGCGGGCGGCGCGATCATTCCCGAGCTGCTGAGACGACTCGGCTGCGAGGTGCACGCGATCAATCTGGAGACGGATGGGCGCTTCACGAGATCGCCCGAACCCGTTGCGTCCAACCTGGGAGACTTGGAACGTCTCGTGCTGGAGTCCAATGCTGAAGTCGGTTTGGCCACCGATCCCGACGTCGATCGGCTGGCGCTCGTGTCCGACCAAGGCCTGGCCATCGGTGAAGACTGGACATTGGCGCTGGCGGCCCGGCTTGTGCTCAAGTACAGGCGCGGCCCGGTGGTGGCGAATCTATCGACCAGTCGGATCGTCGATGACGTGGCCAAAGAGGCTGGTACCGAGGTGGTGAGGGCGCCGGTTGGCGAAGTCAACGTCGCCGTGCGCATGCGGAGGGAGGGTGCCACGATAGGGGGCGAGGGGAACGGTGGCGTGATTCTATCAGAAGTGCACCTGGGCCGGGACGCTCCGGTCGGTGTA
>DASYXE010000041.1:0-1736 GCA_035935375.1 Gemmatimonadaceae bacterium
ACAGGTGATAGATGTTCGCGTGTTGGATGCGGCTCCAGCGCCAGTCGTCGCCGCCCGGCCCGCCGTAGCGGCGCGTGGCGTCGCCTAACGCAGCGCGCAGGCTGGCGGCCAGAATGTCGTCGCGCCGCTCCACCGCGCCCGGCGTCCGCCGGTCGTCCCACCACACGCTGTTCGGCTGCTGCAGGAGCGCCGCGATCACGCTCTCCGGTGGACGCACCACGGGCAGGGAATCGCCGGGCGGGATCAGCTCGTCCCACAACCGCCGGCCGAGCTCGCGCATCGCCATCTCGAACAGCACCGCGCGCTCGTTGTCCTCCGTGTAGCGGCGATCCCACTCGCCCAACAGATCGGCCGCCTCGTGCAGCGCCGAATCGTTAGGCGAGGTCGCCAGCACCGCGTGCGCCGCGGCGAGGAACGCCGGCACGAACAGGTCCGCGCGCGCGCTGCCCGGATCGGTCTGGTCGTTGCGCATGTCGTCCACCGTCACCTGCGAGTCCGCGCGCAGCAATGCGTTGATGCGCATCGCCCGCCACGGATCCGGCCAGTCGGCTCCCAGGTAGGCCGAGTCCATGCGCGGATCGACCGGTTGCTGATTCGCCGACGCGAGATATCCCTGTGCCGGATTGCGCGCGCCCGGATACTTCGACACGGGCCACGAGCCCGTCCAGTCGCTCGCCGACTTCGTGCCGTCGCGCACGATGTCGCCTCGACCATTGTCCGGTCGCGTCGGGAAGAACCCGGTCGATCGAATCGCGATCGTGCCCGAGCGGTCGGCCACGAGCATGTTCTGCGCCGGCCACGAATACGTGCTCATGTCCGACAACCAGTCGTCGGCGCTGCGCGCGTGCGCAATCTCGAAAAACGGCGCGAGCACCATCGCCCGATCGAGCACCGTCCACCGCATCGAGAGCCACCGCCCGCCCGCGCGACGCATGGGACCGCGATGCGTGTACAACACCGTGTCGGTTGCGAACACCTTGCCCTCGGTGTCGCGATAGCGTTCCACGCGCTGCTCGAGCGGACGCCACGCGCCGTCCAGCAGGTACTTGGTGGGACGTGCGGCCACGTCCACCGATTCGGCGTAGAAGTCCATCACATCGGCGCCGGTATTGGTGAACGTCCAGGCGACGTTGCGATTGAATCCGATGATCACCGGCGGCGCGCCTGGCAGCGTGACGCCGTACACGTCCACGCCCGGCGCCGAGAGGTGCGCGGCGTACCAGATGGACGGCAGCGTGAGATCGAGGTGCGGATCGCCGGCCAGCAGGGCGAACTGGTCGCGCGTGCGCGCGGGCGACACCGCCCAGTTGTTGCTGCCGAGCGTCACGTCGCCGCCTGATCCGTGGCGCGCCAACGCGCCGAGGCCGCGCGTGGCGCTGCCTAACGCAAAGGCGAGCGCGCCGGCGGCCGTGTCCGGCGCGCCCGGCGGCGGCAGCGGCGTCGAGTCGATCCGCGGCGCGGTCTGTCCGTTGGGCTCGATCGGCTCTTGAATCGCCGCGCGCGCCGACAGCAGCGCGTCGGCCGCGCGGTCTCCGACCAGCGCGGCGACGCGCAGCCGCCGCAGCTCCTCCGGGTCGTAGGCGAGCGTCAACCCCATCCGCGCCAGCAGATACAG
Source organism: Gemmatimonadaceae bacterium (assembly GCA_035935375.1). Taxonomy (GTDB): domain Bacteria; phylum Gemmatimonadota; class Gemmatimonadetes; order Gemmatimonadales; family Gemmatimonadaceae; genus JADGGM01. The sequence goes on from DASYXE010000041.1 coordinate 1,616, forward strand.
CGTGTTCACCGGCTTCCACCGCGCCGGCTTCGCATCGAGCAGTCGATACTCGAGCGGCACGTCCGCGGCGTGCATGCCGTCGATGTAGGCGTTGATCCCGTCGCTGTACGCTTCCACCGAG
>DASYXE010000042.1:0-2626 GCA_035935375.1 Gemmatimonadaceae bacterium
TCGACCTCATCTGGGCGGCGGCGCTGTTGATCGCGGGAGCTGTGGCCTTGGTATGACCGGGTTTCATCAATCGCCGCCGGTGCTCGCCAATCAATATCGCGACGACGCCTTGCTCCAGTCGTACCTGCGGGCCGCGCTGCCCGCCGGCGTAGTCGCCCAGATCGAGCCGGAGCTCGATGCGTTAGGCGAGCGCGCCGCCGGCGAATGGCTGTCGCTCTCCGAGCAGGCCGAAGCCCAACCGCCGTGCCTGGTGTCGTACGACGCGTGGGGCAATCGCGTCGATCGCATCGAGACGAGCGATGCCTGGCGCGCGTTCGAGCGCATCGCGGCGACGGAAGGCTTCGTGGCGCGCGGCTACGAGCGCGCCTACGGTGCGGTGTCGCGCGTCGATCAATTCGCGCGACTCTATCTGTTCGCGCCGTCGTCGGCCACGTACTCGTGTCCGTTGGCCATGAGCGACGGCGCGGCGCGATGCCTCGAGCGGCTCGCGTCCGACGACCGCCAGCGCGCGGCGCTCCGGCATCTCACGTCGCGCGATCCCGCGCAGTTCTGGACCGCGGGCCAATGGATGACCGAGCGCACGGGCGGGTCGGATGTATCCGGGACGTCGACCGTGGCCAAGCGCGACGGGCCGCAATTCCGATTGTATGGCACCAAGTGGTTCACATCGGCCACGACATCGCAGATGGCGCTCACGCTCGCGCGCCCTGAGGGCGCAGACCCAGGCAGCCGTGGCTTGAGTCTGTTCTACCTCGAGCTGCGCGATCAGGCGGGACTGCCCCGCGCGATGCGGGTGCTTCGGCTCAAGGACAAACTCGGCACGCGTGCGCTGCCCACCGCCGAGATCGAGCTCGAGGGGACGCCGGCGTGGATGGTGGGCGGGGAAGGGCACGGCGTGCGCACAATTGCCACCGTGCTCACGATCACGCGCGTGTACAACGCGCTCGCGGCGGTGGCGGGGATGCGCCGCGCGATCGCGCTCGCGCGCGACTACGCGCGGCGGCGCACGGCGTTCGGGCGTCCGTTGGGCGAGCATCCACTGCACGTCGAGACGCTGGCGGCCATGCAGGTCGAGCTGGCCGGCAGCTTCCTGCTCGTGTTTCGCGTGATCGAGCTGCTTGGCCTAACTGAGTTGGGCATGGCGACCGAGCGCGATGCGCGCGTGCTGCGGCTGTTGACGCCCGTCGCCAAACTCTACACCGGCAAGCGCGCGCTGGCGATTGCGAGCGAGGCGATCGAAGCGTTCGGCGGCGCCGGCTACATCGAGGACACCGGGCTGCCGCGCCTGCTCCGCGACGCACAGGTGCTCTCCATCTGGGAAGGCACCACCAACGTGCTCAGTCTCGATGTCTGGCGCGCGATCGAGGCGGACCCGCAGACGACTGATGCGTGGTGCGACGAAGTACATCGTCAGCTGGAGGGTGCCGCAACGAGCGATCTCGCCCCAGCCGCCGCTCTGCTGCGCGACGCTGCGCACGGCCTTGCCGAGGCGTCGCGGCGGCTCGCCCACGGAGAAGGCGCCGATCGCGAGGCGGTGGCGCGACGGTTCGCCTTCGCGATCGCACGCGTAACGGGCGGCGCGCTGCTCATCGCGCATGCGCATCGCTGCCGGTCAACGCCCGTCGGCGTGCGGATCGCCGATGCCGCACGGCGATGGGCGTCGGGCGAGCTCGTCCCGCCCCTGGATACGGGCGACGACCATCGCGCCGTTTCGCGGCGACTCGGACTCGACCTGGACTGACGCGCGTTCGTCGTAACGCAGGGCGCGCCGTGGTCGTCCGATTAAGGGTTCCTCATTCCTTACGCACGTCACGTCACCGGGTTCGGCGATGTCCATTCCATCCCAGGACGCCAATCGCGGTGTCCGCGGGTCCGTCGTCATCCTCGGCGCCGATGCGTGTCTGGCCGCGCTTCCGGCCACATCCACACAATTGGTCAACGCGTGTCTGGCGTTCGGCTACGACGATGTGATTCCCGCGTCGTGGGGCGACGAGCTGTTGGCCGTGGGCTGTCTGGACCAGCTGGCGGCGCGCGGCGCCGGACCGGCGATGGCGTGCATCTGTCCGTTAGTCAGGGAGCAGCTGCGCGGCGCGAGCGGCGTGGCCGACGCGGCGGTGCGCCTGGTGTCGCCCCCGGTGGCCGCGGCGCTGTACGCGCGTGCGACGTCGCGGGTGCCGCTACGCATCACGTACGTCGGCGACTGCCCTGGTGCGGGGCATCCGAGCATCGACCTCCACCTCAGCCCATCGCAATTCCTCACTCTGTTAGCAGAGCGCGGGATCGCGCCCGGGGCGCAGCGACCGGTACCGAATGAGAAGAGGCAGGCGATCCACGACCGGCGCCGGCACTACTCGCTGCCGGGCGGCGTGCCGTCGCCCGAATGGCTGGCGTCGGAGGGCATCGATCGCACGCTCGTGGACCTGGGCGATTTGGCGGCGCTGGATCCTGCGGCGCACGGCGGACGGACGCTGGTGGATCTGGCGCCGCGACTCGGCTGCGTATGCAGCGGCGCGCTCGCCGGATGCGCGGCGACGGACGCGCGGAACGCGGTGATGCTGCACGAGCCGCCGCGCTCGGGCGAGGAGGTCGTGGACCACGCGGTGATCGTGTCGGTGGCGGACGAAGC
>DASYXE010000043.1:0-4804 GCA_035935375.1 Gemmatimonadaceae bacterium
GCTCTGGTCGATGAAGCCGCCAATGACGTTGGTCTGTTCGAAGTCGGCGTGATCGGCGTACAGAATGATCGACCGCCGGTCGAACGCGTCCGTCAGCGTCTTGCTGTGACGATCGTACCAGCGCTCCGCCATGCGCGCCGCGTCCACCGCGGCGAGCGATTCGGCCGGATAGTAGTAGATGTCGAAGTGCGGCGTCTTGAGGCGCCGGAAGTGGAAGGTCTCGTATTGAACCTTGTTGCGCCCGAAGTACTGGGCCGCGGCAGTTGACGGCAAGGTGGCGGCGAATCCGATCGCCAGCGTCGCCGCGATCGCGAGGGCCTTCCCACCTGTTATGCGTACGCTCGGCACGTTAGCCGACCTCTCGGAGAGGGTGAGCCGCGCGACTCGACGAGACGGCGTCGCGCAATCGCCATACCAATACACGCTCCGTCATCGCGGTTCGCGCGAGACGATCCCGCATGCTGCACGTACGATACTACCGGTCAGCCTCATCGGAAGATGGTTGGACATCGTCGTGCAGTGACCGGATTCCGACACAGTTCGCCGTCCCCGGTCGAGGACGCCGAGGTCGCCCTGGCCGCCTTCGTGGTGCCGCTCTATCGTTCGGCGTGCAACGCCATCCTCAGCCGTCTGCGCGCTCGGTCGCGGCCGCTCGCCTGCTGTTTCTCCTCTGTTACCTGCTCTACTGGACCGCGACCTTTGTCGTCGCACGCGCCGTGTTCCTCCTGTACGAGCATCGTGCGACCGCACAGTTGGGCATCGGAACCGTTGCGCGCGTGTTCGCGCACGGCGTGCGCATGGACCTTTCAGCGGCTGCGTATGCGACGATAGTGCCAGTGCTGATCGTCGTGCTCGGTCTTGTGCTCCGGCCGAGCGTGGTGCGCGCGGCAGTCACCACGTATACCTATGCCCTGGTCATCGTCATCGCGCTGTTCACCGCGGGCGACCTCGGTATTTACGATGCGTGGGGCGTACGGTTGGACGCAACGCCTCTGACCTACTTGCGCACCCCGGTGGAGGCCGTTGCGTCCGCGGAGTCGGGCCCGGTACTGCTCTGTGCCATTGTCGCGCTCGTCTTCGGCGCCGTATGCGTCCTGGCGTATCGGCGTGTCGTCCTACCCCTGCTCGACAATTCGCGCCGCGCGACTCCCCTCGCGGCTGGAGCCGTGCTCGTCTTCGGCGCCCTGCTCATCGTGCCGATGCGCGGCGGCCTGCAGTGGACGCCGCTCAACCAGAGCAGCGTGTATTTCTCGAGTAACGAATTCGCGAATCAGGCTGCGCTCGACGTGCCGTGGAACGTCGTGCACTCGCTGACGACCGAGAATGCGTTGGGCCGCGCGAACCCGTACACCGAGATCGACGCGACCGCCGCGCGACACGTCGTCGACAGTCTGCTCGCCGATCCGGCCGCCACGCCGCCCGGGCTGCTCCGGATCGCGCGGCCCAACGTCATCCTGATCATCTGGGAGAGCCTCACCGCCAAGGTGGTTGCTCCGTTAGGCGGTGTGGCCGGCGTCACGCCCAACCTCGACTCGCTGATCCACGATGGGATTTTCTTCGATCACTTCTACGCCTCGGGCGACCGCAGCGCCAAAGGGCTCGTCGCGCTCTTGAGCGGCTTTCCGCCGCTGCCCCACGTGCAGGTGATGAATACGCCCGAACGCGCCGAGCGCCTGCCGATGTTGAGCCGCGACCTGGGCGCCGCGGGATACGCGACATCGTTCTACTACGGCGGGGAGCTCGCATTCGCCAACATCAAGTCGTACCTGCTCGACGGGCGCTTCGATCACCTCGTGGGCGAAAGCGATTTCCCGCGCACCGAGCGCAATTCCAAGTGGGGCGCGCACGACCAGTATGTACTCGGGAAGCTGCTGCGCGATGTGCCGGGGATGCGGCGTCCGTTCTTCAGCGCCTTGTTCACCCTGAGCAGCCACGAGCCGTTCGAGGTGCCGATGGCGCCGGTGTTTCCGGGCCACGACCAGACGGCCCAGTTCCTCAACTCACACGTCTACGCGGACCAGAGCGTGGGCGCGTTCATCCGCGCGGCCCGGTCGCAGCCGTGGTGGGACAGCACGCTCGTGGTGATCGTGGCCGACCACGGCCATCCGCTGCCGCGGATGCTGCTGCCCAACGGAACGGAGGCCGACGCCCGGCAGCGCATTCCGATGCTCTGGTTAGGCGGCGCGCTCGCGCGCCACGACACCGTCGTGACGCGGTTGGGCGCACAGACCGATCTCGCCCCCACGCTGCTCGCCCAACTCGGGCTCGACCACACACGCTATCGATTCGGCCACGACCTGCTCGCGCCGAACGGCACGTCGTTCGCCTACTATTCGTTCCTCGACGGGTTCGGCTTCGTGGACGCGCACGGCAGCCTGGTGTACGACGCGCCCGCGCGGCGCGTCACGCAGCGATTCGGCGATGCTGGAGAGCCGGAACAGCGCGCAGGTCTCGCGTTGCTCCGGCTCTCGTTTCAGGCGTATCTCGACAAATGATTGGCGCTGCCCAACGCAGCGCGCGCGACAGTCTACTGTACCTTCACGACGCCCGTGTCGGCCTTGATGGAGTCGTCGAGGTAGGTGTAGGTGCCGGCCTTGAGAAAGATCGTGAACTTCGACTGGCCCATCGGTATCGGACCGCTGCTGGCCAGCGAGTCCGGCGACAACGCGGCGATGAAGCTGATCGCGTGGACACCATCGGTGGACGTCCACGTCACGGTGTCGCCGACCGCGCTCGTGACCGTGTCGGGCGTGAAGCCGCTGTTGCTGATCGTGACGGTGTGGTTGACGGGATGGGGATTCGGATTCACCCCGGTACTCGAGCTGCTTCCGCACGCCGCCAGCGCGATAAGCGCACCCGCACTGACGATGACGGCGATTGCATTGCTACGCATGGCTTTCCTCCAAGACGTGATCCAATGTGCATCAGTCCCGGCCGTCGGAGCCCCACGCTGCCGTGCCGGAGGCGAATCGTCCACCTGTCGAAGCAATTCTCTTGCCGCCGTCCCGCTCGCCGAATCGCGCGTTAGCCCCGCGCAGGCTAGCGGAACGACCATTCGGCCATCACGCCGGGGCCGCCATGGGCGCCCGTGTCGCGCTCCGGCACCACCGCTGACGGGACGAGCCACCGCTCGAGCGCGTTGTGTGGATGACGTCGGTTGAAGCGCTCCACCAGGAGCCCGCTGTATTCGCCGACGAGGGCGCCGATGGCGACGTCGCTCGCCCAGTGCCGGTCCTTATAGATGCGCGACAATCCGACTAACGACGCAAGTCCGTAGGTCACCGGCGTCACGAGGCGCGCGGCGTGCGGCCAATGCAGCGCGCCTTCCTCATCGACCACCGCGGCGAGAGAGAATGCCGCGCTCGTGTGTCCGGATGGGAACGACGTGAAGCCGCCGCCGATGAAACCATCGAGGAACACGAAATCATCGGCGTCGGCCCGTTGCAGGTAGGGCCGGTTGCGGCCGGCCACGCCTTTCACCACCTCGGTTGCCGCGGCGCTGATCACGAGCGCCTCCGCCGCGTGCAAGCCCACGTCGCTCACGGTGTGATTGCCCGCAAGGCGACCCACCGCGTACGTGCCGATGGTCAGAATCACCGTGCCCGGATCGCCGAGGAGTGAGAAATCGTTGGCAATCGCGTGCGCCGACGCGCTGGCTTGCACGGAGCGCTCTTCGACGCGGCCGCGCAGCCAATCGTCCGCCGGCATGAGGGCGACGGCGCCGGCCACGAGCGCCGATGCGACCAGCGCATCGTGCCGCGTGAACATGGGGTGCTGCACGGCGCGGGTCGTGTCCGCCGATTGCGCGGCGAGCGGCGCCACGCCCCACGATATGCCTAACGCAAAGCAGGCGACGCGTCGCGCCCTCACTTGCACGACCGGACGCGCCACGACAGCGCGTTAGCGTTCCCGGTCACGAGGTCGCCGGCCCACGCGTCCTTGCCCTGCGCGGTGACGAGCGCCATCTCGCAATCCCGCGCCAGCAGCACCGTTCCGTTCGGCGCGGCGACCGCCAGGTGCATGACCATCGGCGTGGGCGGCGGCAGCACGCCGTGGTACGTCGTCCGGAGCTCGATCTGGCCGCTCCCGGGCGCCATGCGCGCCGTCGCCCCGCTGAACCGCAGCACACGACCGTTGAGTCGCCGCCATTGGAGGTCGAGACGCAGCGTGTCGCTGGATTCGGGATGCGCGTACGACACGGCCACCGTCATCTTCATCCACGTCGACGTGAGCACCGCCACCGAGGTGATCGTGGCGGTCTGCGGAGCGGCGGCCAATACCAACGGGATGCCCGCGACCGCGGCCGCCGTGCGGCATACGCGCCGCACCCACCGGCGCGCCCCAAGCCTAACGGTATCGCGGTCCGAGCCCTTCGCTGCCCTCATTGACGACACCTCGCTCCGCGGACACACCATACCGCGAGAAGAAGTCGAGCATCGTCGGGGAGGCGTACAACTCGCGCGTGGGTAGGTGCCCGAACAGCCAGCTCCGCCGGCCGCCCGGCCACTCGTGCTCCCCGCCGACTACCGTATAGAACACTACAACCGTGCCGTTGGTGCAATCGGTGTAGAGCTCGCGGGTCACGTGGCCACTCTTGTTCCGCTTGACCGGGGCCGAACATCCGTTGTGATGGGCCCAGAACGCCACAGCTTCCGGCGCCGACAAGTATGACACCGGCGCGCCCGGGACCCGCTCGCCATGATTGTCGTACGGGATTACTTCATCGGCCGTGCCATGAACAACCATCACCGGCAACGGTCTCGTGGTCGTGCACGCCGAGTCCGGCATTTCGCCCGCGATCACC
>DASYXE010000044.1:0-6766 GCA_035935375.1 Gemmatimonadaceae bacterium
TAGAGACCCACGGCGGCGAGCACGAGCGCCAGCACGCTGAACATCGCCAGCAGCAGCATCGTGAATCGTGGCTGGGTGAGCGACGCCGACATCGCATCCGACACACTCCGCACCTCCGGCTGCGCCATCCCGCGATTCCCATCGGCCACGATCTTGCGCAATCCCGCGATCGGCTGCGCGACGCCGCTCGTGCGCACCAACAACGTTGGATTGAAGTGCTCGGACGTCGCCACGAACAACGTCGGCTCCGTGGGATCGCTCGTCATCCCGGCGAGACGCGCGTTCGCAACCACACCCACCACGGTACGCCAGTCGCCGGATCCGTCCTCGTTCACGATCCGCAGCCGGCGGCCGATCGGCGATTGGCCCGGCCAGTCTTTGCGGGCCATCGCCTCGTTCACGATCACCTGCCCCGCTGCTTTCGACGTGTCGGTAAACGTCGTTCCCTGGACGAGGCGCAGTCCCATCACCCGGAAATAATTGGGCTGCGTTCCGTTGTAGCTGAAGAACGACGTGCTGCCCGGCGGAGGCGGCGCGTGCCCTTCGATTTGCACCGCGCCTTCGTAGAACGACTGAACGGGCGGCGCCGCGTCGGCGATCACGGCGTCGCTCACGCCCGGGATCTGCCTAACCCGCTCCTCGAGCTCCTGCACGAATTGTGTCCGCTCTTTCATGGCTTGCTGCGTCGTTTTCACCATCGGGATCGACACGGCGTAGAGCCCATCGGGGCGGAAACCTGGATCGGTGCTCTGCAAATGGACCAGACTTCGGACGAGTAACGCGGCACCCACCACCAGCGTGGCGGAGAGCGCCATTTCGCTCACGACGAGGGCCGAGCGGGTGCGACGCTGCCGCGCCGTGTGGCTCACCGAACGGGCGCCGCCCTTCAAGGCGTCATGTGCCGAATACCGCCTGCCGTGCACGGCGCCGACGACACCGAATACGATCCCCGTGACGACGGAAATGGCGACGGCGATGACGAACGCGGTCGCGTCCAGCCGCACGTCCGCCAGCTCGACCAGACTCGCCGGCCGCAACGCCTCGAGCGTGTCGATCGCGAGCCACGCCACGCCGATGCCGGCCACGCACCCGGCTCCCGCGAGCACGAGGCTCTCGGTCGTGAGCTGGCGCAAGAGGCGTGGCCGGCTCGCGCCTAACGCGGCGCGCACGGCCATCTCGCGTTCGCGGGTGGCGGCGCGCGCGAGCAGCAAGTGCGCCACGTTCACACACGCGATCAGCAGCACCAGCGATACCGCGCCCGTCAACAACATCAGGGAGTCATGGATCGCGACGAGCTGCCCCGGGCGAAGGAGCTCGGTGGTGTACCTGAGCGGCGCAGCCGGCGACGCGGCCGCCCCGCTTCGCGCAGACGCGGCCTCCGATGCGCGATCCGCGCGCGCCGCAATCGAATCGAGCAGCGTCGCGGCGGTCTTGAGCGTCACACCCGGATGCAAGCGCGCCATCAACGTGGGCGAAAAGGTGCTGTCGTCCGAGAGATCGCGCGGCAGCCAGACGTCGGTGCCGTCCGGGGCGCCGAACGTGCGCGGCAGCCGGACCGTCTCGGGCATGACACCGATGACCGTGTACAGCGAGTCATCGATCGCGATCGATCGGCCCAGCACGTCGCGCGAGCCGGCAAATCGGCCGCGCCACATGGCCTCGCTGATCATCGCCACGTGCGCGTGCGCGTGTGCTTCATCCGGCGTGAACCCTCGGCCGACGAGCGGACGGCCGCCGACAAAACGCAGAAAGTCGTCCATGACAATCCCGGCGTGCGCGACCGAGGCGCCCGCGTCGCTGCCCGCCTGACTGCCCGAGGCACCGGTCGCGTTGCGGGCCCGCAGCAGCACGTCGCGAGTCGAGTAGGCCGTGATGTCGAGGAGCGAGCGCCCGCCGTCCCGCCAGGCGCGTGCGACGCTCGTCGTCGGCGTCGTGAAGACCCGGTCGTTGCCGAGGTCTTGTTTCGGCATCCGCAACACGAACACGAGGCGATCGGCATCCCGGTACGGGAGCGAATGCCACAGGACGTTCTCGACGACGCTGAACATCGCCGTGTTGGCCCCGATGCCTAACGCAAGGGTCAGCACCGCGACGGCCGTCCACGCCTTGTGCCGGCCCAGAGTGCGCAGCGCGAAGCGCGCGTCCTGCCACAGCACGTCGAGCAGCTCCGCTCGTGCCATACGTCGCTCCCTCCGGTTGATGATGCCGATGCAGGCCGTGCGCGCCGTGTCCAGATTGCCCAGGCGCCGGACGGCAGCCGACCGCGCATCGATCGGCGACAGGCCGCGCACGAGGTACTCGCGCTCGCGCATCTCGAGATGGAAGCGCAGCTCGTCGTCCACGTCCGAGGCCGCGTGCGGCCCCCAGAACCGCAGGTAGCGCCGCCACGTGACCGCGCGGCGCGCCTCGGGGGCCGGCGCCTGTTGCGGATCGAACATGATCGTTAGGCGGACGCGGGTGCCGTCTCGAGCACCTTGGACACTGCCCCGGCGAACCGCGCCCAGTAGGCGTGCGACGCCGCCAGGCGCCGCTTGCCCGCGGGCGTCAGCCGGTAGAACTTGGCCCGCCGGTTGTGCTCCGTGATGCCCCACTCGGCGGTGATGAGCCCGTCGTCCTCGAGCTTGTGCAGCGCTGGGTACAGGGACCCCTCTTCGACCTCGAGCACGTCGTCGGTGCAGTGCTCGATCCAGCGGGCGATGCCGTAGCCGTGCGCCGGCGCCCACGAGAGGGTCTTGAGGATCATGAGATCCAGCGTGCCCTTGAGAAACTCGGTCGGTGCGTCCGCCATGTGCCGTGTGCGCTGGGAGACGCCGCGCCCCAAGGTGCGTGCCAAGCGGCCGTCGGGCGTCTCGTTACCTAGGACTCCGTGGTATATACCTCTGAGTCCTAGGTAACGCAAGCCCGGGCGTCGCGTCAGTGGCGCAGGCGGAACGCGAACGTCTGTGCCATGAGCACGCGCACCGCGCGGCCGTCCACCAACGCCGGGGAGAACCGGGCCGCTTCGAGCGCCCGCCTAACGGACTGCTCGAACAGCGCGTTGCCGCCGCCCAGAAACGTCATGCTGGACGCGGCAACGCGCCCGGTCGAGTCGACCACGAACTGCGCCGAGATGCTGCCTTCGACGCCCGCGTCGCGCAGCATGGACGGGTAGACGGGCGCGGGGTTCCGCGCGTCGGGTACGGCCATCACGTCGACGGTCCGATACACCCCGTCATCGCCCGATGCCCGGGAGCCCGATCCCGGTCCCGCGTCATGCCCGGTTCCCCAATTTTTGGGCGCGCCGACCAAACTGTCCCACGGCACGGCCGGCGCGGGAATCGTGACTGGCCCGACGGGAACCAGCGGCACACGGTCGGGAATCCGTGGCCGCACGCTGCTCCCCCGCGACGAGCCGGAGCCAGTCCGGCCGTGTGTGGTTGGCGTTGCCGGCGGCGGTGGAAAAGGCACCGGGTGCAGAACCTCGGGCGTCGAGTGTATGACATGTGCCGCTGCTGTTCCGTACCACGCCAACCCGATCGCCACCGCGTGCACCACGACGCTCGACACCACCCCGCGGCCGTGACGCTCCCGCTTCCGCTCGGATTCCATGAGCCCCAAACGCATCGCCCTACCCTCCGCGAACGAGTCGCTTCGAGGATAGGGCGATTGGATTACCGCAGCCTCGACGCCGGCATTACCGATCGCCGAGCGTCACATTACGAGATGGTGAACGACCGAGGCCTAACGCGCTATGGCTGCCTTACGCACCGGCCCGCGCCGCGGGCGTGAACTGCTCCTCTTCGGTGGATCCCGACAAGGCCGCCGTCGAGGCCCGGCCGCTGGTCACGGCGAGCAGCACGCGGTCGAAGTACCCGGTGCCCGCTTCGCGCTGGTGCTTCGTGGCCGTGTAGCCGTCGGCCTCGCGGGCGAACTCCTCTTCCTGAATCCGCACGTACGCCGGCATCCCCTCGTCGTGGTACGCCTGCGCCAGGTCGAACGTGTGATAGTTGATGAGGTGCCACCCGGCGAGCGTGATGAACTGGAACTTGTAGCCGAACGCACCGAGCTCGCGCTGGAACGTGGCGATCGACGCCGCGTCCAGGTTGCGCTGCCAGTTGAACGAGGGCGAGCAGTTGTACGCGAGCATCTTCCCGGGGAACTCGGCGTGGATCGATTCGGCGAAGGCGCGCGCCTCGTCGAGATCGGGCTTGGACGTCTCGAACCACAGCAGGTCGGCGTAGGGCGCGTACGCCAGGGCCCGGGCGATAGTCGGCTCCATGCCGCTGCGCACCGCGTAGTATCCCTCCGGCGTGCGCTCGCCCGTCGTGAACTCGCGATCGCGTTCGTCGATGTCGCTCGTGAGCAGCGTCGCGCCCAACGAGTCGGTGCGCGCGACGAGCAGCGTCGGCACATCGCACACATCGGACGCGAGCCGCGCCGCGCTGAGCGTGCGGATGAATTGCGCCGTGGGCACGAGCACCTTGCCGCCCATGTGGCCGCACTTCTTCTCGGCGGCGAGCTGATCCTCGAAGTGGACGCCGCTCGCGCCCGCCTCGATCATCGCTTTCATGAGCTCGAACGCGTGGATCGGTCCGCCGAACCCGGCTTCGGCGTCGGCGACGATGGGCGCCATCCAATAGCGGCCCGCGGCGCGCTCGCTCCACTCGACCTGGTCGGCGCGGAGCAGCGCGTTATTGAGCCGCCTCACGAGCGCCGGGACGCTGTTGGCCGGGTAGATGCTCTGGTCGGGATACGTCTGACCGGCCAGGTTCGCGTCGGCCGCCACCTGCCAGCCGCTCAGATAGATGGCCTCGAGTCCGCCCTTCACCATCTGCACGGCCTGCGCCCCGGTGAGCGCGCCGAACGTGTGCACGTAGTTCCGCTCGTGCAGCAGCGCCCATAAGCGCTGGGCGCCTAACCGGGCGAGGGAGTACTCGATGCGCACCGAGCCGCGCAGGGTGACGACATCCGCCGCCGTGTAGGTGCGCGCGATGTCGCGCCAGCGCGGGTTGGTCGTCCACTGGCGGTCGAGCTCGGCGGCCTGCGAGGTGTAGTCGATCGTGCTCATCCGGTCGCTCCGTGATCTACGCCGTCGCGGTCGAGCAGACGCGCGCCCGGCAGCGTGAGAAATTCGGCGAACGCATCGCCGAGGACGAGGTCATCCAGGAGGTTGGCGGCGTCGCCTAACCGAGTCATGTCCGGCCGGTCGCGCGTGAGCGCCGCGACCTCGGCCTCGCGCGTCGCGCGGTATCCATCGGCCGTGAACGGCGCGCCGCCGTCCACGGGTACGCCGTGGCGGATCCACTGCCAGAGCTGCGCGCGCGAGATTTCCGCCGTCGCGGTGTCTTCCATCAGATTGTTGATCCCGACCGCGCCCGATCCGCGGAGCCAGGATTCGAGATACTGCAGCGCCACGCTCACGTTGAGCCGTACGCCGCCGGCGGTGATGCTGCCGTTCGGCACCCGCGCATCGAGCAGTCCGGCGGCATCCTCTTGAACATCGGAGCGCTGCCGCTCGCGCTGATTGGGCTTGTCGCCTAACACAGCGTCGAACACGTCGCGCACCACGGGCACCAGATCCGGGTGCGCCACCCACGAGCCGTCGAAGCCGTCGCCCGCCTCGCGCTGCTTGTCCTCGCGCACTTGCGTGAGGGCGCGCGCGTTCACTGCTTCGTCGCGCCGGCTGGGAATGAACGCCGACATGCCGCCGATCGCGTGCGCCCCGCGCTTGTGACACGTCTTCACCAGGAGCTGCGTGTACGCGCGCATGAACGGCACGGTCATCGTCACCTGACCCCGGTCCGGCAGCACCATGTTCCGCCGGTTCCGGAATTTCTTGATCATGCTGAAGATGTAGTCCCACCGGCCCGCGTTCAGTCCCGACATGTGCTCGCGCAGCTCGTACAGCATTTCGTCCATCTCGAATGCGGCGAGAATCGTTTCGATCAGCACCGTCGCCCGAATCGTCCCGCGCGGTACGCCGGTCATCTGCTGCGCCGCGACGAACACGTCGTTCCACAACCGCGCCTCGAGATGACTTTCCATCTTCGGCAGATAGAAGTACGGCGCCCAACCATTGCCGCGCTGCATGAGCTCGTGCACGTTCTGGAAGAAGTACACGCCGAAGTCGAACAGGCTCGCGGACACCGGAGTGCCGTCGACGAGCATGCGTCCCTCGACCAGGTGCCATCCGCGCGGCCGCACGACCAGCGTCGCGATCTGTTCGTTGAGGCGGTACGAGCGCCCGTCGGGACTGTCGAACGTGAGCGTTCCCCGCACCGCTTCCATCAGATTGGACTGGCCGATGGCGACGTTAGGCCACGTCGGCGACAGCGAATCCTCGAAATCCGCCATGAAGACCTTCGCACCCGAATTGAGCGCGTTGATCATCATCTTCCGGTCGACCGGCCCCGTGATCTCCACGCGCCGATCGAGGAGTGGCGCGGGCGCGTCGGCTACGCGCCAGGTTCCCGCGCGCACGGCCGCCGTCTCCGGCAGAAATCCGGGCGCCTCGCCCGCGTCCAACGCGACCTGCCGTTCCGCCCGCCGTGCCAGCAGCTCCTCTCTGACCGGATTGAATCGCCGATGCAGACGCGCCACGAATTGCAGCGCGTCCGCCGTGAGCGCGCCCGCTGCTTCGCGCGGTACCGCTTCCGTCAGCTCGATCCCTGCGAGTGTGCTCAGTGCCATACCCCGGATCCGTCCTGGTGACGTGAAAGCCGCAAGGATTCCTCTACTTGCGACCCCTCGCCGGGCGCCCCTGGCACCCGGACTCAGTGTATTCGCC
>DASYXE010000045.1:0-12102 GCA_035935375.1 Gemmatimonadaceae bacterium
CATGACCATCGCTGTGAGTTGCCACAGTGAGGCTGACGCGTGAACGAAAGCTCCGAGGCATCGCGGGATCTTCCGCGCGCCAAGCCGATGCCGGGCGAATTGGTCACCGAGAACTTCGACTACGAGGGTGGTCGGCTGGCCACGGTGTACGTCCCGCCCGATCCGCCCGAGGCAATCGTATTCGCCGGTGACGGTCAGACGGTCTCGCAGTGGGGTGGGGTGCTTGAAGCCGCGGACGTGTCGTCGACCATGATCGTTGGCGTGCACCGCGCGGCCGACGAGACGCTGCGGCTCCACGAGTATTCGCCGGGCGTCGATCCGGAACGGTTCGCCGCACACGAGAGGCTGTTCGTCCAGGACGTCGGTGCCTGGGTGGGGTCGCGCTTCGGCCTAACGCTGTCCGCCGAGCGCACCGCGGTGCTGGGTGTCTCGGCGGGCGGCGAGCTCGCGCTGGCGATTGGGCTGAGACATCCGGACCGCTTCGGCGTGATCTTCTCGGCCTCGCCCGGCGGCGGGTACCGGCCGCCCAGCGAGTTGGCGACGCCGTTGCCCCGCACGTACCTCCTTGCCGGCACGCTGGAACCGTTTTTTCGCCGCAACGCAGCTCGGTGGGCAGCCGCGCTGCGCGATGCCGGCGGGGACGTCGTGATGCGGGTGAGGGTCGCAGGCCACGACGAGGCGATGTGGCGCGACGAGTTCCCACTGATGCTCGCGTGGGCGTTCGGGCGATAGGACGAAGCGACAACACGTCATTGAAATGTTTGCGGCTGCACCGCAAACTCCTTTGAGAGTCCTGTGCGATCAGGCCTTACGCGACGCCGAGCTACTGTCTTGCAATTGCCGACATCCTCATGATTGATCGGATCACGATCACAATCGGAAACGACTTTGTCTTCACGGCGAAACTCCTCACCGATCGCGCGCCTAACACCTGCGCCGCTTTCAGGGCGTTGCTGCCTTATCGTCAGCGCTTGATCCACGCGCGCTGGAGCGGCGAGGCATGCTGGATCCCGCTCGGTGACTATCAGCTTGGTGTGCAGCACGAGAACCAGACGAGCCATCCAGCGCCGGGCGACCTGCTCTGGTATCCCGGCGGAGTCAGCGAAACGGAGCTGCTGTTCGCCTATGGCGTGTCACGCTTCGGAAGCAAGGTCGGTCAGCTCGCCGGCAATCATTTTCTCGAGATCATCGAGGGCAGGGAACGACTCGAAGAAATGGGACGCTACGTGCTGTATCATGGTGCGCAGGACATCGTGTTCGAACGAGCATGATGCCATGTAGTCCACGAGAGATTCGTTCGACGTGCCGTTGGTCATTCGAACATTCAAACGCCTGACCTCTCCTCAGTCGCGGCTTGTCGCTGCATCGGGAAATCGGATCGAGCCGTTCGAACTGGACTATGACCAGGCTGAGGGCGATCAGTCCGGACAAGATGACGCCTAACGCGCGCCTGAAGGTGGGTGAGAGGAGCGGGCGCCGATGAAAACTACTGGGCGGCCAGGGACACCCACGACGTCGTCAGAACGCGCGAACCGATTGGAGGGCAAGGTGCCATTTTTGCAGCTCGACCTCCTTCCTGAGGCATGAAATTGAGAGCACGGCGCTGAAACCTTGGCGTCCTCCGTGCGCGTACGGCATGACGGCAGCGAGAGCAGCATGTTCACCACGAGAGGGCGTATCCCCTTCGCCTCGATGACCGCCTATCGATTCCGTGCCCTGGTCGGCGCGTCCGTGCTCTGCGCCGCGTGCATGCCCAAGCCCGCGAGCGCGCCGGCGCCTAACGCAGCGATACCGGTGCACGCGTCGTTCGGCGCGACCTGGGATGCCGCCCTCGGCGCCTTCGCCCAACGCCATATCCCGATCAAGAGCATGGACCGCGCATCAGGCGACATCTCGACCGATCCACAGGCTGTCGGCCCGAACGGCGACCGGTTGGCCGACTGCGGTTCTGTCATGAAAATGCCGATCGCGCCCACTGAAGCGACGTATCACGTGGTGGTCCGCGGTGATTCGGCATCTTCCACCGTGCGCGTGAGCGCGCGATTCTCCATGGTGCGTGTCGTCGGTCCCGGGCAGTCGGCTAATCCAGGAATGATGCCGTGCGTGTCCCGAGGCGTGTGGGAGGAGACGGTCGAGAAAGAAGTACAACGTGCCGCTGAAGGCAGCGGCGAACGCCGCCGAGATGGCGCTTCGGAATCTGGGAACCACAATGTGCATTCGATAGTTGGCGTGCGAAGAGTAGCGCTGACCCGGGCGTCGAATGACCGACTACGATTCGACCGACATTCCCGCCGGCAACGATCGCGCGCGCAACCACGGACCGGAAGTTCTCGACCTGTGGATGCGCACCGTAGCCGATCATGTGGAGAGCGGCTCCGTTAGGCGCATTCTCGACCTGGGATGCGACACGGGGCGTTTCTCCGAGGCGCTGGCCGCGCGTTTCGATGCCGACGTCATCGGGCTCGATCCCCTGAGGCGGATCAATGAGCGACACACCGGATCGATAAGGACATGCAAGGGTTCTACGATGAGCTAGCGCCGTACTACCACCTTCTGTATCCGGATTGGGAGGAGAGTATGGCGCGTCAGAGCCGTGGACTGGCGCACGTTCTCGGAGATTTCGGCGTCCCCGCCGGGAGCTCCATCCTCGACGCCGCGTGCGGCATTGGTACGCAAAGCATCGGGCTCGCCCAACGTGGCTACGAGGTCGCGGCGTCGGACATCGCTCCGGCTGCTGTCGAGCGTGCGCGCGCCGAAGCCGAAAGGCGCGGTCTCACGATCACGTTCCAGGTCGCCGATCTCCGGACGGTGTCTCGAACGATCGCCGGGCCGTTTGCCGCGGTCATTGCGTGCGATAACGCGATTCCACACCTCCTCTCGGACGCGGAAATCGAGACCGCGTTTGCGGAATGCCGGCGTGTGCTCGCCCCGGGCGGCGTGCTGATCATTTCGGTGCGCGACTACGCGACGATCGAGCGGCGGACGCCGGATCGCCACGCCTATGGCACCCGTACGATAGACGGGTGCACCTACGCGGCCGAGCAGATCTGGGAGTGGGAAGGAATCGAGTACATGTTGACGCTCCGCCTAACGGAGCAATGCGGAGCGGCCGCGCCCGTCGTCCGCGAATTTCATAGTCGGTACTATGCGGTTGAGATTCCGACACTCGAGCGGCTGCTTCGCGCGGCAGGGTTCGCCGAGGCGGTGCGCCGCGACGAGGATTTCTTCCAGCCGCTGCTGGTGGCAGTCAATCGGCCGGCTGGCTAACGAACCCTGGAGGGCGACTCGGCGCTTGACGGTGACTCTGCGTTAGGCGGCCACAGCGACTCGAACGCTATGAACCGTAACCAGGCACTCCTGCGTCATTTCCTTGCGGCGACTGCTGTCCCTGGGTGGAGAGTCTCGAATCGCCGAGGCTCGCGCGGATGGCACGCACGTCGTGCAGACCATTGATGTTGTTCCACCCCTCAGGCGGCGTCGCCGCCGCTTCCCTCAGCGCAGCGCTTCCCCAAGCGAGCGGCAGCGAGCGCTTCCCCAGTCCCCATTTCGACTATCATAAATTTCTGATGCACCTCATTAGCCCCGCGGATGATACTGCTTGTGCACCGACCGCAGATACTCCCGGTCCACGTGCGTGTAGATCTGCGTCGTCGAGATGTCGGCGTGGCCGAGCATCTCCTGCACCGCGCGCAAATCGGCCCCGTGCTCGAGCAGGTGCGTCGCGAACGTGTGTCTGAGCGTGTGCGGCGTGACGCGCTTGGCGATGCCCGCGCGCTCGACGTACTTCCGCAGCAGCTTCCACGCGCCCATGCGCGTGAGCGGTTTGCCGTGCGCGTTGAGCAGCAGGACGCCCTTCCCTTGGCCGCGCTCGAGCCGCGGTCGCAACTCGCGCAGATAAACGGCCACGGCGCCAATCGCGCGCCGGCCGATGGGCACGAGGCGCTCCTTGCTGCCCTTGCCGAACACGCGCACGAGACCGTCGTCGAGCAGCGCGTCCTTCACGCCGAGGGTGATCCACTCGGACACGCGGAGGCCGGCGCCATAGGCGAGCTCGAGCATGGCGCGGTCGCGAAACGCGAGCGGATCGTCCAGCGTGGGTGCGGCGAGCAGGCGCTCGGCTTCGCGCACGGTGAGCACGTCCGGGAGCGTGAGCCATCGCTTCGGCGTCTCGAGACGATCGCTCGGGTCCTGCGCGATCTCGCCCTCGCCGACGAGGAACCTGAAGTATGTTCTCACGGCCGAGATGTTCCGGCGGATGGACGTCGGAGCAAGACCCAGGTCCTTCAAGTGATACACGAAGTCCCGCAGGAGCGCGGGGGTGACGCCGGCGGGACGGGTCGCGCCCTTCACGCGCATGAAGGTGGCGAAGCGGGCGAGATCGAGCGCGTACGCCGCGTTCGTGGCCCGCGCCGCGCCCCGCTCGACGACGAGAAAGTCCTGGAAGCGCTCGAGCTCGAACGCGCGGGCCACGTCGTCGCCTAACGCAACCGGCGGGGTCGCGGCATGCACGCGGGGCGCGGCGGCGTGGCGCATCACTCGCCGCGCGGCTCGAGGGTGGCCACCGCGATGCACGCGATGCCCTCGCCGCGGCCGATCCAGCCCATGCCCTCGTTGGTCTTGCCCTTCACGCTCACCGCGCCCGGCTGGACGCCCAGCGCCGCCGCCAGCGTGGTGCGCATGGCGGCCCGGTGCGGCGCGAGCCGCGGCTGCTCGGCGATCACCGTCACATCCACGTGCGCCGGCCGCCAGCCGTGCATCGCGGCGCGCGTGACCGCGAGGCGCAGCATCTCGATCGAGTCGCGGTTGCGGTTGGCGGGATCCGAGTCGGGAAACATCTCGCCAATATCGCCCGCTCCGGCTGCGCCTAACACTGCGTCGGTGATCGCGTGCGCGACGGCGTCGCCGTCCGAGTGGCCCGAGAGCGAGAGCGGCGCCGGGATGCGCACGCCGCCCAACACGAGCGGGCCGCCGGGAACGAGGCGGTGCGAGTCGTACCCGATGCCGCAGCGTGTGGCCATTCGGTCTCGCGCCATGCTCTGGGATGAACGCGCCGGACTCGCGTGCCCGGCGCCGCCGCGCTACGCGGCCACGGTCGCGGACTCGGGCGCCGTGGTCGGTGTGGGTGCGATGATCGAATAGTCCTGACGCCGGCGCGCGGCGATGAAGCCCGCGTCGCGAATGAGCCGCTCCATCTCGTCGGTGGTCGTGCGGAACGTCGTGTTCGCCGCGGAGACCACGTTCTCCTCGATCATGAGCGACCCGAAATCGTTGCACCCGAAGCGCAGCGCGACCTGTCCCACCTTCATGCCCATCGTCACCCAGCTCGCCTGCAAGTTAGGCACGTTGTCGAGCGCGATGCGCGCGGTGGCCACCGTGCGCAGGTAGTCGGTCGCGTCGGTCTTGGGCTGGTGCGACATCGACGGCGTGTTCTCGGGTTGCAGCGGCCAGCAGATGAACGCCGTGAAGCCGTGCGTGCGTGCCTGCAGATCGCGGACGCGCTCGAGATGCTCGAGGCGCTCGGCCAGCGTCTCGCCGATGCCGTACATCATCGTGACGCTGGTCTTCATCCCTTCCTCGTGCGCGATCTCCATGATCTCGAGCCAGCGATTCGCACCCGCCTTTTTCTTCGCGACGAGGTCGCGAACGCGCTGGACGAGAATCTCGCCGCCGCCGCCGGGAATCGAATTGAGCCCGGCCTTCATCAGCTCGCGGATCACGTCGCGCGCATCCATGCGGAACAGCTTCGCGAAGAAGTCGACTTCGCTCGGACTGAATCCGTGAATGTGAATGGGATGGTACCTCTTAATGTACGTGAGCAGCTCGAGATACCACTCGAAGGGGATGTACGGGTTGTGTCCCCCCTGCATGAGAATCTGGACCGCGCCCATCTCCTTCGCCTCGTCGATCTTCGCGCCGATCTGCTCGAACGAGAGCGTGTATCCCTCGCCGTGTTTGGGGCGGCGATAGAACGCGCAGAAGCCGCAGTCGGCCACACACACGTTCGTGTAGTTGATGTTCCGGTCGACGATGTAGGTGACGATCCCGTGCGGGTGCATCTCCTGGCGGACGCGATCGGCCTCGAGACCGAGCTCGAGGAGCGGCGCGTTCGTGTAGAAATCGAGCAGGTCACGCATAGTCATCACGCGGGAAGGAAAGCGAGCGACCCATCTGGCACCTCGCCCACCGCGGCAAGCCGCCTGAAGAAGTCGGTGAGCCCTGCCAAGTGCGCGTACGACAGGCGGTAGTCGAGACCAGAAAGGTACTCGGCGCAGGTGTCCAATGCGACGCCGGTCGCCGCCGACGCCTGAGCCGCGAGCTGGTCCAGGTGCGCCAGTCCCCAGTCGCGCGACTCGATGAGACGTGCGTGCACGTCGAGCGCTTCGCGCACGGGAGCGGCGCGCTGTGCGACCCAGACGGCGAACACGAACGGCAGCCCGGTCCACCGCTTCCATTCGGCGCCGAGGTCGTAGGCGTACGCGTAAGGTCTGCCGTGGTCCGCCGCGCCCGGTGCCGCGCCGGCGCGCGCGGCGTTGAGGAGCAGCGCCGCATCGCCGATCACGAGCCGTGCGTCGTGCGCCTCGGCGGCGAATTGCCCCACGTTCGTCAGCTCGGCGTCCCCGGCGGCGAACTCCGGGGACGAGTGCCACACGTTGGCAAAGAGAAGCCGCAGGAGCGCGACGCTCGTCATGGAGCTGCGCGAGAGCAGGACGCGCTTGCCGCCCAACTCCGGCGCGGGCACGCGCGAGAACAGCAGCACGCTGCGCACCGCGCCATCGGACGTGATGCCGAGATCGGGCAAGAGGAGGTAGCGGGCGGCGTCGCGCGCATAGGCGACCGCGGAGATAACGCTGACCTCGAGCTCGTTCGCCGCCATGCGCCGGTTGAGCTCGCTCGGCACTCCGTCGACGAGCGTGCCCGCCACGGAGACGACGCCGCGGTCAATGGCGCCGTACACCGGGTAGCAGTTGATGTAGGGGATGCGGCCGATGCGCACGTTAGGCGGCGGCGGCGTCCGGCTCGAAGGTCCGGATCACGTTGTAGAGCGCGTCGCGCTCGACGGGGATGCGGCCGGCGCCGCGGATGAGCTTGAGCACGTCGTCGAGCGCCATCCCCTGCGGGGTGTGGGCACCGGCTTCGTGATAGATCTTCTCGCGCACGACGGTGCCCTCGAGATCGTTCACACCGAAGGTGAGCGCGATCTGCGAGATGAACTGCGTGACCATGATCCAGTGCGTTTTGATGTGCGCGAAATTGTCGAGGAAGAGCCGCGCGACAGCCAGGTTGCGCAGGTCATCGTGGCCGCTCGTGGCCGTGCCGGTGCGGCCTAACGTAACGCCCAGCTCGTTGTGGTCGGGATGGTAGGCGAGCGGAATGTAGGTGAGGAACCCGCCCGTCTCGTCCTGCAGGTCGCGGAGCATCTGCAGGTGCTCCATCCGGTCGTCGATGGTCTCGACGTGCCCGTACAACATCGTGGCGTTGGACCGGATGCCCAACCCGTGTGCGATGCGATGGACGTTGATCCAGTCTTCGGCGGCGAGCTTGCGGTCGGCGATGGTGGCGCGCACGCCCTTGGAGAAGACCTCGGCGCCGCCGCCGGGGAGCGTATCGAGGCCGGCGTCGCGCAGCTCCGTCAGCACGTGCTCGACCGGCATCTTGTCGATGCGCGCGATGTGCGCGATCTCGACCGCCGTGAGCGCCTTGATGTGGACCTGCGGGTGCCGCTCTTTGAGCCCGCGGACCATTTCGCGGTAGTACTCGAGGCCGGCGTGCATGTCGAGGCCGCCCACGATGTGGAACTCGCGGACGTACGGGTTCGCCGCCGCCTCGGCGTACACCTGGTCCATGGTATACCGGTAGGCGCCGCCCTCCTTGGGCAGCCGCGCGTACGAGCAGAACACGCACGTCTTGCGCAGGATGCAGATGTTGGTCGGGTTGATGTGCTGGTTGGCGGCGAAGAACACGCGCGAGCCGTGCCGCGCGCGGTTCGCGGCATCGGCGAGGAGGCCGACGCCCAACAGATCCGACGACCGGAACAACGCGGCGCCGTCGGCGGCCGTTAGGCGCTCGCCGGCCTGCACTTTCTCGGCAATCGGGCGCAGCGCGGGATCGCCCAGACGCGCGGGATCGACCTCGGGCACCGGCACCGGCGACATCGCGTCAGCCCTCGTAGCGCTTGACCGCGAGCGTGACGTTGTGTCCGCCGAAGCCGAAGCTGTTGGAGAGCGCGGCGGTGACGTCGCGCGAGACCGCGGAGTTAGGCGTATAGTCCAGATCGCACTCGGGATCCGGCATGCGATAGTTGATGGTGGGCGGGATCTGCCCGTCGCGCACGGCGAGCGCGGTGGCCACGAATTCGACCGCGCCCGCGGCGCCGAGCATGTGTCCGGTGCAGGACTTGGTGGAGCTGACGTTGAGCCCGTGCACCGCCTCGTCGAACACGGCCTTGATGGCCCGCGTTTCGTTGAGGTCGTTGGCCGGCGTGGACGTCCCGTGCGCGTTCACGTACCGCACGTCCTCGGGCGTGAGGGACGCGTCGGACAGCGCGCGCCGCATGGCCCGTTGGGCGCCCTCTCCGTTGGGCGACGGCGCCGTGAGGTGGTACGCGTCGGCCGTCGCCCCGTAGCCGACGATCTCGGCGTGGATGGTGGCGCCGCGCTTCCTGGCGTGCTCCAGCTCCTCGAGCACCACCACGGCCGAGCCCTCGCCCATCACGAACCCATCGCGCGTGGCGTCGAACGGACGCGACGCCGTGCGCGGCTCGTCGTTGCGCTCCGACAGTGCCTTCATGTTCGCGAAGCCGCTGATCGCCATCGGCGACACCGTCGCCTCCGCCCCACCCGCGATCATGATGTCGGCGTCACCGTACTGAATGGTCCGGTACGCCTCGCCCACCGCGTGCGCGCTCGACGCACACGCCGACACCGTCGCATAGTTAGGCCCGCGCGCGTTGAACTGCATGCTCACGATGCCCGCCGCGATGTCCGAGATGAACATCGGGATGAAGAAGGCCGATACCTTGTCCGGGCCGCGCTCGCGAAAATTGTCGTGCTGTTCCTCGAACGTCTTGAGGCCGCCGATGCCGCTCGCGATGATCACGCCCAACCGATCCGGATCGTACCGCGCGCCGTTGTCCAACCCGGCGTCGTGCATCGCCTGTGTGGCCGCGGCAACCGCGTACTGCGTGAACAGGTCGGAGCGCTTCGCTTCCTTGCGATCCATGTACTGCAAGGGATCGAAGTCCTTCACTTCGCACGCGAAGCGCACCGCGAAGCGCTCGGGATCGAATTTGGTGATCGGTCCCGCGCCCGATTTCCCCTCGAGGAGGGCGTGCCACGTCGTCGCCACGTCGTTGCCGACGGGCGTCACGGCCCCAAGGCCGGTGACGACGACCCTCCGCTTCGTCACTACTCCTTCACCTTCGTCTTGAGATAGTTCATCGCATCACCCACCGTGCGCAGCTTCTCCGCGTCCTCGTCGGGGATGTCGATGTTGAACTCCTTCTCGAACTCCATCACCAGCTCGACCGTATCCAGGCTGTCCGCCCCCAGATCCTCCATGAAGCTCGCGTCATTGGTGAGCTTTTCGCGCTCGACGCCGAGCTCCTTGGCGATGATTTCCTTGACCTTCTCCTCGAGATCCGCCATGGACGTGGTCCTCAATTGGGTGTGGTTGAGGTGCAATTTACGCGTCGCCAAACGGTACGGAAAGCTACATGACCATCCCGCCGTCCACCACGAACACATGACCCGTGATGTACGACGCATGCTCCGATGCAAGGAACGCGACAAGCCCCGCGATGTCGGCCGGTGTGCCGAGTCTGCCCAGGGGAATGTGCGCCGATAGTTGCTCGCGCGCATCGGGCGTGAGCGCTTTGGTCATGTCGGTGTCGATGAAACCCGGTGCGATGGCGTTGGCCAACACGTTCCGTGAGGCAAGCTCTTTCGCGACGGATTTCGTGAGACCGATGAGCCCCGCCTTGCTCGCGGCGTAGTTGGCTTGCCCTTTGTTTCCGGTGATACCGACCACGCTCGTGATGTTGATCACACGTCCCCAGCGCCGCTTCATCATCCCGCGCGCGGCCGCGCGCGTTGCCGCAAATGCGCCGCGCAGATTGGTGTCGATGACCGCGTCCCAATCTTCGTCTTTGAGCCGCACGAGCACGTTGTCGCGCGTGAGCCCCGCGTTGTTGACGAGGATGTCCAACGAGCCCAACGCGCGTTCCACCTCGTCGACCAATCGTTGGGCATCGCCCGGCTGGCCGAGATCGGCGGCGAAGCCCTGCGTGCCGCCGCCGATGGACGCTGCGGCGTGCGTCGCGCGATCCGCGTCGCGTCCCGCAATCGCGACCTGGGCGCCGGCGCGCGAGAGCGATGTCGCGATTTCGAGCCCGATGCCGCGCGTGCCGCCCGTGACGAGCGCCGTGCGCCCTGAGAGGTCGATGGAGATCATGCGAGTCGTTGGCGGAGCGCTTCGATGTCGGCTACGGTGCCGCACGGCAGCGTTTGTGCGCCGGGCACGATGCGCTTGACGAGATTCGACAGCACGGTGCCGGGTCCGAGCTCGACGAACACCGCGCCCGGGTGATCCGCCGCGAGGCGCTGGACGAGCGCGGTCCACCGCACCGGCGACGTGAGCTGCCGCACGAGCAGCGCCTTGGCCGCCGTCGCATCGCGCACGGGTTCGGCGCTCACGTTGGACAACACGGGAAAGGACGGCGCGCGCATCGCGGCGGCGTCGAGTGCGCGCTCGAGTCCGGCGGCGGCGACTTTCATGAGCGGCGAGTGGAATGCGCCGCTCACCTTCAAGCGAATCGCGCGCTTGGCGCCGGCATCCCTGGCGAGCGCCATCGCGCGCTCCACGGCCGCGACCTCGCCGGAGATGACGAGCTGTTCCGGCGTGTTGTAGTTGGCCGGTACCACGACCGCGCCATCGGCGCTTGCCGTCGCGCACACGCGTTCGACGGCATCTTCGGCGAGTCCCACACCCGCGGCCATGGCGCCAGGCCGCTCGACGCCGCGCTCGAACATGAGCTAGCCGCGCGTGCGCACGAGGCGCAGCGCGTCCGCACGCGACAGTGCACCGGCGGCGTGATACGCCGTGAATTCGCCCAACGAGTGCCCGGCCGCGGCGCGCACGTGCGGCAGCGCGTGTTGGCGGATGAGCGTCCACACGGCCGCGCCGTGCGCGAGCAGCGCCGGTTGGGCATTCTGCGTGGACGTGAGCTGGTCCTCGGGGCCGTCGAAGCAGAGCGCCGAGAGCGGGATGCCTAACGCGCGGTCCGCGTCCTCGAATACGGCGCGCGCGGCCGGAAAGGCGCCGGCCAGGTCCTTCCCCATGCCCGGCTTCTGAGACCCCTGGCCGGGAAAGAGTAGAATCAGGTCCATGTGCGTGCCGGGCCGGTCAGAACCGGACGACCATCGAGCCCCACGTGAATCCGGCGCCGAACGCCACGAGCAGGACCGTCATGCCTTCCGTGATGCGTCCGGCGGCGATCGCCTCGTCGAGCGAAATCGGGATCGATGCCGACGACGTGTTGCCGTAGCGCCCGACGTTCACGAACACCTTGTCCATCGGGATGCCGGCGTGCTTGGCGGTCGCTTCGATGATGCGCACGTTGGCCTGGTGCGGCACCATGAGGTCGATGCTCGACGCGTCGAGGTTCGCGCGCTCGAGCGCGCGGTCGGCGGCTTCGCACATCATGCGCACGGCGTGCTTGAACGTCTCGCGCCCCGACATCTTGACCAGGTGCGTCCGTTGGGCGAGCACATCGGCCGACATGGGGACGGTGGCGCCCCCGTGCGGGCGGTACAGGAGATCGGCGAGCTTGCCGTCGCTGCGCATGAACGTGGAGAGAATGCCCTTCCCGTTTCGCGCGGGGCGCACGACCGCGGCGCCGGCCGCGTCGCCGAACAGCACGCACGTGGACCTGTCCGTCCAATCGAGGATCGCGCTCATCTTTTCCGACGCAGCGACGAGGATGGTCTCGGCGCTCCGCGAGGCGACGAGGCCCTCGGCTACCGTTAGGCCGTAGAGGAAGCCGGAGCAGGCGGCGCCGATGTCGAAGGCCGCGGCGCGGTCGGCGTCGAGCTCCGCCTGGAGGTC
>DASYXE010000046.1:0-4880 GCA_035935375.1 Gemmatimonadaceae bacterium
ACTCACGTTGAGCGCCACGAGGCCGAACAGCCCGAAGGCAAACAGGCTGAACGCGATCGTGAGCACGCTGAGCACGCTCAGGAGCGGCGCCCGCTTGAGGCCTAACGAGACTTCGCGGAGCGTGAGGCGCATCAGACGGCGGGCGGAGCCGGCTGCGATGCCGCGTCGGCGGAGTCGAACACGATCTGTCCGCGATTCATTTCGATCACGCGGTAATCGGAGCGCCGCACGAGCTCGAGGTTGTGCGTCGCCATCAGCACCGCCGTGCCCGAGGCGTTGATGTCGCGCAGCAGCTGGAAGATCCCACGCGTGGCGCGCTCATCGAGGTTGCCCGTTGGCTCGTCGGCGATGAGCAACACCGGGTCATTCACGAGGGCTCGCGCGATCGCGACGCGTTGCTGCTCGCCGCCCGAGAGCTCGCGTGGGAAGCTCGTCCCCTTGGACGCGAGGCCAACCTGCGTGAGCAAGCGTCCCACTTTGGCCGGTATCGCTTCGCGCGAGGTACCCGTCACCTCGAGGGCGAACGCGACGTTCTGCTCGGCCGTTCGATCCTCGAGCAGGCGAAAATCCTGAAAGACAATGCCCAACCGCCGGCGAAGTTTCGGAATCTCGCGCCGCCTCATCTCGGTCGACCGCATGCCGCCCACCCGGACTTCGCCGGAGCTGGGACGCTCCTCCATGTAGACGAGCTTGAGGATGGTCGATTTGCCGGCGCCGCTCGGGCCGGTGAGGAAGACGAATTCGCCCTTGGCAACCTGAAACGAGGCGTTTTGGAGGGCGACGCCCGTGCGGGGATATTCCTTCGTAACGTGCGAAAAGCGAATCACTGGCTGGCTACTGGAAGCGGGGACGGGAGCGGCGGCGACCCTGCGCCCGGCGTGCGCGACCATTGCTGAGGTCGCTCGGCTCGACGCCGGAGCCGTCGTCCAGTCCAATGACTACAGACCCTCGTCATCCGTTACGGCATCATTTCAACGCCTGACTTACATCGGCGATGAGATCATCGACGTCTTCGATGCCGACGCTGATCCGGACGAACCCGTCGGGGACGCCGATCGCGGCACGCTCGGCGGGTGTCATGGACGAGTGTGACGTGAATCGCGGCTCCGAGACGAGCGTCTCGACGCCGCCAAGGCTCGGCGCGTGGGTCAGGACCCGCAGACGGCTGATGAACCGTTCGGCCGCGTCGCCGCCGCCGGCCAGCTCGACCGCCATCATACCGCCGAAACCATCCAGCGTTGCACGCGCGACCTCGTGATCGGGGTGCGTCGAGAGGCCGGGATAGTGGACGCGTGCAAATTCCGGCCGCTCCGAGCACCACTGCGCGAGGCGCATCGCGTTCTCGTTGTGCCGGTGCAGCCTAACGTCGAGCGTTTTGAGACCGCGCTCGAGCAGCCAACAGGCGAACGGATCGGGCGCCTGTCCCCATACCATCATCTTCTGGCGCACCTCCTCGATGTACGAGGCGGTGCCCATCACGGCGCCGGCCAACACGTCGTGGTGGCCATTGAGATACTTGGTTGCCGAATGGATGACGACGTCGGCGCCGTGCTCGAGCGGTCTGAAGTTGACGGGCGACGCGAACGTCGAGTCGACGACGAGCGCGAGCCCCATCTCCTGCGTGAGGTAGCTGATGGGACGCAGGTCGATCACGCGACACGACGGATTGACGGGCGTCTCGACGAAAATGGCGCGCGTGTGTTTGCGGACTCGCTTGCGCCACACGCGCGTCTCCATCGGATCGACGAGCGTCACCTGGATGCCCATCGCCTGGAACTCGCGCGTGAAGAGACGGTGCGTACCGCCGTAGATCCATTCGCTGGCGAGCAGGTGATCGCCGGGACGCAGCAACGCAAGCATGGCGCAGGTGGTGGCGCCCATTCCGCTCGCGAGCAGCAGCGATGCTTCGGAGCCTTCCAACATCGCGAGCCGTTTGTGCAGCAGCTCGCTGTTGGGGTTGTTGCCGTAGCGCGGATAACGCAGGCCCTCTTCGGTTCCGACTTCCTGAACGAAGTTGACCGATTGGTAGAGCGGCGTCACGACCGGTGTGTCCGTCTCGCGCGGATCGTGTCCGCCGTGGATGGCAACCGTCGAGAATCCTTGCCGGCGTCGGCGAGGCATCATATGGGCTCCCCCGTCATGCCAGCGTGCCGCGGCGTGGCGGGTTGTCGGTGTCTACCTTCACGACTGTGATGATCTCCGAGGGTGACGCACCTGCGATGTCGCGCAGCACGACGTCGCCGCGCGGCAACTCATCAGTGTAGTGCAGGGTGGCGAGCTCGTGGCGTCGGGGGCCGTGCACCCACACGAGCTCTCCATCCATTAAGAGGCGGCGACGTGCGTCGTCGGGATTGATCCAGATGGCCGATCCGCGCTCCGCGTCTCCACTTCTCGTCGCGATGAGGCGCATCACGCGCAGGGGCGCGTTCGTGCGCTCGCTCACGCCATGCCGCCCACGGCGACGTATCCTTCGTCGAAATGCATCACGAGGCGCCGGCGACAGAGCGCGTCCAACGCTTCGCGAACTTGCTCGACTTCGAATCCTGTTTCGCGAGCGAGATCCGCGGGCACGGCGCGTCCGAGACGACACATCGCTTCCCACGCGCGTCGCTCGCGATCGCCGATCGTGCCGACGAGCATCGTCGATCCCTCGCTCGACTGCGCGACGATCGCAAGGCCGTGCCGGTCGAGCACGGTTTCGATGGCATCGAGATGCGACTCGCTGATGCCGCGGAAGAGAAAATACGCTTCGCGACGCGGGAGGTCATCGGTGATGGTCGCGTCGTACCGCATGAGCAACTTCGCGACGACCTCATCGGCGCACGAATAGTCGAGCAGGCCGACGTAGGAGAAATCGATGACGGTGAGAGTGTGTTCGCCGAGCTCGGCCAGTTGCTTTTCGATCCCATCGCGCACCGCGGCCCCGGTTGGGCGGGTGACGAGGTCGGTGTAGAGGTCGCAGACGGTGCGACGCAATACCGAGCTGAGGTCGATGTGGTTGATCACCTGTCGGCGATCCGCTCCGGGATGGTGATTTGCATTTGCGCTCCCGGAAAGTATGGGAGCTTCTCCTCCAAGGGAACGTCATCGTCCCAACTCGGCACGATCGCGATGCGGGCGGTGCCGGATCGGACGGATAGTTTGCCGTCCCAGCGACCAATGTAACGCCGAACACCGGCCAGACCCTGGCCGCGACCGGGATCACGAAACCGGCTCACACCGCGGATCACGGCTTCCTCGAGCGCCATACCATCGTCCCATCGATCGCCGCGCGACCTTCCTTGCGCCGTCTCGAGCGATTCGCGGAATCCGACGCCGGCGTCCGACACCGCGATCACCACGACACGGCGTCCCAGTCGTTTTTGCCAGCGGTACGTTTGCACCGCCACCCAGCCGCCGCGCCCCGCATGCTCGACGATGTTCTGACAGGCTTCGCTCAGCGTCATCGCGAAGCCCATGGTGGCTTTGGCGTCGATGTTGAGCTCTTTGACGAGAATGGCCTGCGACTTCTGCTGGATTCGCCCAACGACGTCGTGGACATCCTCGCTCTTGGCGACGGGCGTGATCTCGAGCAGCACGTCGGACTCGGTGCTGGCGCGCGCGCGCGGCACGGTGCCGTGCAGCTCGAACGATTCTTCGGCGAAGCGGAAGAAGCCGGTGCGGGACCAGTACGAGCTCGTGTCGTCGGACTCGGGCACGTAGAGGGCAGGGCGTTCGGCGCGTGTTTGCGCGAGTGTGAGGAGCGCCGTGAGCCCGTACGGCGATGCCCAACGCGTGTGCCGGGCGTCGAGCAGCACTTTGGCGTCCTGGGGCACCGCGGCCAACTGCTCGAGCACCGTCTCGAACGTCTTGTCATCCAGCGATGGCGGGACGTTGAGCACGGTGGTCATTGAGTGATGAGCTCTCCGCGCAGATGGTTGGCGAGGCCGGTGGCACCGCGGTGCTCGGCGTTTCGCGCCGCGGCGCGATGGGCCACGCGCATCGCGTCCGCCAAACTATCACCTGCCAGCAAACGGGAAAAGTAGGTTGCGCCCCAGACGTCGCCGCAGCCGGTGGGATCGCCTCGAGGGACAACGTAAGGCGGAGCGACCAGCGCGGTGCGGATGGGTCCGGAGGCGGCGCCGATCGTTGGGCGTCGGCCGAGATCGCCGAGGCAATCGAACGAGTTGTCGGTAAAGTACACGGCTCCGCGGCTGCCGAGCGTGACGACCAGAGAGCGGACGCCGCATTGCAGCGCGGTAGCGGCGAGCGCCATGGGATCCGCGGCCATCATCGTCACTTCATCTTCGTTGACTTGCAGCAGGTCGAAGCAGCGGCACCAATCGGACACGCGATCGAGCGGCTGCAACGCGCGCCATCCGGTTGGGAGCACGGACATGACGAGCATGTGCAAGTCACAATAGATTGGGCCGCGAAAGTGTTGGCGAATGAGCTGACACGTTTCGAGGTCGAGCTCCCAGCCGCTCAGAAAATTGATGTACAACGCGTCGAGATCGGCGAGCAGCGGTTTGAGGCCGAGCCAGTTCCATCCGGGGATGCCGCCGGTGAGCCGCTCCGACCGGCGCTCGTGCGTTTCGTAGCGCAGCTCGACGCGGTTGTTGGGGTACGGGACCTCGATGAGCGATGCGTTAGGCGCAGTGTGACGCAGCGTGCCCATGAACTCGCGCGCGCGCCCAACGAGGTCGTGCCCGACTTTGATGAGCGGGACGATGTGCCAGTCGTCGCTCAGCGCGGCGTCGAGCCCGCTCAGCGCGTACGTGATCCCGCCCCACTCTTCGACGGGCGCGCTGCGGGGATCGCGGCCGTAGATCGTGTCCCAGACGAACGTGCCGATGACGACGAGCGAGCGGGCGGCTCGCACGCTCAGGCTCCGCCTAACT
>DASYXE010000047.1:0-5943 GCA_035935375.1 Gemmatimonadaceae bacterium
CGCTGAACTTCCGCTCGCGGCACGACACCGGCATCAACACCGACTCCTGGCACTGCGAGCCGGGGCCGGTGCGGGTGCGCCTCACGGTACACGATGGCACCGTGCAGGCCATCCACACGCTCGTCGGCACGCGCCACCGCGCGATCGCCGGCCTAACGGACCTCGGCGCGGTCGGCGACCGGGATGCGGTGCAGTATTTTCTGTCGCTCGCCCGCAGCGCCGACGTGCCGGTGGCGCGCGAAGCGGTGACACCCATCGCGCTCGCGGATTCGACGACCGTCACGCCGGATTTGCTGGCCCCGGCCAACGAGCGCTCGCGCCCGATCGAGGTGCGCAAGAACGCGTTGTTCTGGGCGGGGCAGGTGGACGAGAGCGACGTCAGCGCACCGGTGCAGCGCATCGCCGATGACACGACCGAAGACCGGCGTCTGCGCGAGCAGGCCGTGTTCGTGTTGTCGCAGCTGCCGGACGGCGCGGGCGTGCCGGGGCTGACGCGGGTCGCGCGGTCGAGCGCCGAGCCGTGGCTCGCGGCCAAGGCGACGTTCTGGCTCGGCCAGGCCGACGACCCGAACGCGAGTCAAACGCTCCGCCAGCTCGTCACCGACCGCGGCGTGAGCGACGAGGTGAAAAGTCAGGCCGTATTCGTGCTCGGGCAACACGATTCGCCGGACGATCAGGCGTTCCTCCGCGGCCAGTTCGATGCGTTAGGCACGAAGAAGCTGCAGGACCGCGTGTTGATGGGCGTGGCGCAGCACGGCGGGCCCGATGCCAAGGCGTGGCTGTTGGGGATCGTGACCGATTC
Source organism: Gemmatimonadaceae bacterium (assembly GCA_035935375.1). Lineage (GTDB taxonomy): Bacteria > Gemmatimonadota > Gemmatimonadetes > Gemmatimonadales > Gemmatimonadaceae > JADGGM01. The sequence continues at coordinate 803 of DASYXE010000047.1, forward strand.
GGCGCGGCCCGTCGACGTGCGCAAGCAGGCGCTCTTCTGGGCCGGACAAGGCGAGGCGCTCACGACATCCGACCTCGCCGCGCTGTACGGCCGCCTGCACGACGACACCATGCAGCGCCAAGCCATCTTCGTGCTCTCGCAGCGCGACGATTCGGCGGCGACGGATGCGCTGATGCGCATCGCGCGCTCGGATCCCGAGCCGGATCTGCGGAAGCAGGCGATGTTCTGGTTGGGCCAGAAGAACGATCCGCGCGTGGCGAAGTTCCTGGCCGACATCCTCGAGCACTGAGGCACACCGATGCGGTACGCTATCGTGGTGACCGCCGCGCTTGCGTTAGGCGCCGGCCGCGCGGGCGGTCAGTCCCTGGCCCAGCGCGTGAGCAGCGCCGGCGACGGGCGCGTGCAGCTCCGTTTCGCGTCGCGCCCGGGCGTGTGCGGCGATGGGCACAGCACGATTTCGGGCGGAGACAATAACGTGATGCGCGCCAACTGGTCCGCGGACGACGCCGGAGACTGGCGCCGGCGGTGCGCGCCGGGTCCCGTTCGTGTCGTGCTGCGCACGGCGGGCGGGTCTGTCGACCGGGTGAGCGTCAACATCGGCGGCAACGATAGCGGCAGCGATGTACACGATCTCGGCACCGTGTCGGCGCACGACGCCGTCGCCTACTTGCTCGACCTCGCGGGCGGATCGTCGCACCGCGTGGGCGACGACGCGGTGCTGGCGGCGGTGCTCGCGGACAGCACGACGCCGTGGCCCTCCCTCATCGCGCTGGCGCGCACCGCCCAATCGCACGACACGCGCGAGAGCGCGACCTTCTGGTTAGGCCAGGCTGCCGCGGCGCGCGTCAACGGCACGACGCTGTTCGCCGATCATGACGAGCGGGACGAGTCGGACGACGAGGCCGTGCGCGGTCAAGCGATCTTCGCCATCTCGCAGCAGCCGCGTGATGAGAGCGTTCCGGTGCTCATCCGGGTCGCTCGTCCCAACAAAGATCCGGTGCTGCGGAAGAAGGCGCTCTTCTGGCTCGGCCAAACCGGCGATCCGCGCGCGATCGATCTATTCCGTGAGATCCTGAGCGGCGCCGAGCGCTGACGCGGTCTTCCGCGCGCTCGCACCCGACACCAATTTATCGGCCGCGTCGCGAGTCTCGCGGCGCGCGCCGGACCTCCGCTCCGATCGCGCGCCGCGGCGTGTGCCTCTCGGAGGATCGTCATGGTGTCGAGACGGAAGTTCATTGGTGTATCCGCTGCGGCGGTTGCCGGTACGGCGTGTCACGCGTCGGCGCCCCGCACCGGTCCCGAGCCGGACAACGACGATCGCGCGCTCCCTCCGGCGATCGCGAATCTGACGTCGGCGAAAGGACAAGCCCAACCGATCACTGTTGACGAACGACGCGCGCGCATCGAACGCGCGCGCGCGCTGATGCACGACAGCGACCTCAACGCGATGATGCTGACGGGCGGCACGTCGCTCGACTATTTCACGGGCATCCAGTGGGGACTAAGTGAGCGGCTGCTGGCCGTCGTGATTCCAGTGCGCGGCGCGCCGTTTCTCGTCACGCCCGCATTCGAGCGCGCGCGGGCGATGGAGCAGGTGGCGGAGGGGCCGCTCGACACGGGCACCGACGTGATGATCTGGCAGGAGCACGAGAGCCCGTATGCCCTCGTTGCGCAGGGCTTGCAGTCGCGCGGCCTCGCGACCGGTCGGTTCGGCATCGAAGAGACCGTGCGGTACGTGTTCAGCGACGGTGCCGCGCACGCGTTGCCGGCTCTGTCGCTCGCCAGCGCGACGCCGGTCACCGCTGGATGCCGCATGGTGAAGACGGATCACGAAGTGGCGCTCATGCGGCTCGCTGCCGCGATCACGTTGCGGGCGTATCACGCCACCTGGCAGTCGATCAACGAGGGCATGACGCAGCAGGACGTGAGCGCCATGGTCTCGGCGGGGCATCGGCGGCAAGGGTTCGACGGCGACGCGACGGTGCAGGTGGGCGAGTACTCGGCGCTGCCGCATGGATCGCGCACGCCGCAGACGATTCGCGACGGCACCATCGTGATGATCGACGGCGGATGCAAAGTGGAGGGCTACACGTCCGACATCACGCGCACGTTCGTCCTCGGCACGCCGACCGACGAGATGCGGAAGGTGTTCGACATCGTGTACCGCGCGCAGACGGCTGCCTTACAGACCGCGCGGCCGGGACTCGAGTGCCAGGCGGTCGACGCCGCGGCGCGCAAGGTGATCGTGGACGCGGGTTACGGTCCCGACTATACGTACTTCGCCCACCGGCTCGGCCACGGCATGGGTATGGATGGACACGAGTGGCCGTATCTCGTGCGCGGCAACACACTCGCGATGCAGCCCAACATGATGTTCAGCGATGAGCCGGGCATCTACATCCCGGGCAAGTTCGGCGTGCGCATCGAGGATGACATGCACATCACCGCGGACGGCGCCGAGCTGCTGACGCCGCGGAGTCCGTCGCTCGAACAACCGTTCGGACCAGCTGCCTAACGGACTGGTTGCGGACGGCGCGCCGCGGCCACCCGGCGGCCGAGTGCGCGGAGCACGAAGCGGAGGCGGTCGGCCCACGGCAAGCGGCCGAAGTTGGTTCGGACGACGCCGCGGGTGAAGTAGGTCGTGTGCGAGTAGTCGATCGCCACGTCGATCACGACGGGGCCGCCGCGCTCGGTGATGCCCGCCGCCTGGTCGACCACATCGGCGATCTCGAGGTCGCGGTCGAGCCGCAAGTACTGCACGCCCATACCGGCACACAGCTGCTCGAGGCCGTAGTTGGGCAGCTGGCTCGCGCTCTTGCTGCCTAACGCAATGGACTGGAACTGCGCGATCTGCGCCAGCTCGTGGTCGCGCAGCACGACGACGGCGACGGCCACCTCGAGGTGCGCGGCCGTGAGCAGCTCGAGGCCGGTCATGAGAAACGCGCCATCGCCGGTGAGCGCGACGCACGGCGTCTCGGGGCGCGCGAGCTTGGCGCCGATCGCCGCGGGCACGCTATAGCCCATGCAGGAGTAGTCGGTGGGTGCAAGAAAGTGCCCGGCGCGCTCGAGGCGCAGACATTCCATGGCGAGGAAGGCGCCGTTGCCGCTGTCGGCCGTGTAGATCGTGGCGGGGCCGAAGCGGCGCTGCAGGCCGTCGAGCAGCGTGTGCGGCGTGACGCCGGTCGTGCTCGCGTTTTCGCGCCACTCGCGCTCGACGGCGGCGTGTCCGTCGCGGATGGCCGCCCGCATGGCGACGTCGATCGGGCGGTGCGTCAGGCGCGCGAGGAGCGCGTCGACGAACGCCCGCGCGTCGGATACGATCGCGAGATCGGTCTCGACGTTGCGCTCGAGCGCCGTGTGACCGATGTCGACGTGGATGAGCGGCCGGCGCGGTTGGGCACCGTAGCTGCCGGTGGCGACCTCGCCGAATCGGCATCCGATGGCGAGCGTCGCGTCGCACTCGTGCGCCACGGCGCGCGCGAAGGGTGGCGCGGCGTCGCCGAATCCCGGCCACAGCGCGAGCGGGTGCGATTCGGGGAACACGCCTTTGCCGTGAATCGTGGTCGCGACGGGCGCCTCGAGCGTCTCGGCGAGCGAGATGACGTCGGCGCCGCGCGCACCAAATCCCACATAGAGCAGCGGGCGCCGCGCGCGGGCGAGCAGCGCCGCGGCGCGCTCGACCAGCTCGAGCTGGGGCTGCGGCGGCTGCGTGCCTAACGACAGCGCGGGCGCGGCGTCGCCGTCGTGCGTCACGAGGTACAGCTCGGCCGGCACCTCGACGAACACCGGGCCGGGGACACCGGCGCGTGCGATGCGACACGCCTCGCGAACGGTGCGATAGAGGTCGGCGCCCTGCTCCGGCCGCATCACGCTCTTGGTGACGGGACGCGCGAGCGACATCTGATCGATGTCGTGGAGTTGGAACGCCATGCCCGTGTCGTGCCGCACGCCGCAGCCCAACACGAGCATCGGCACCGTGTCCAGGTACGCTTCGGCGATACCGCTCAGGGCGTGCGTGAGGCCCGCGCCCGGCACGAGGGCCGCGCAGCCGAGGCGTCCCGACGCGCGCCACACGCCGTCGGCCATGAACGACGCACTCTGCTCGTCGGTGACCAGGATGGGTTTGACGGTCTCCGAGCGCGCGAGCGCGTCGTAGAGCTCGATGGTGTGCGTTCCCGGAATGCCGAAGGCGAATGGGATGTCCTCGTCCTCGAGCGCGCGAACCACGGACTCGGCGCCGGTCGGCATGGCGGCGATGCCTAACGCAAACGCGGCGCGTGCACGATCGGCGCGGTCAGAAGCCGGCGAGCAGCGCGCGCGACACGCGCGTCGTGTCGCCGAGGTAGGCGAACTTGACGTCGTGGATGTAGCGTTGCGCGGCGCGCTGGACGTCCTGCGGCGTCACGCGCTCGAGCTCGTCGGCGAAGGCGTCGGCCGCATGCCAGTCGCCGCGATAGAGCTGGGCGCGCGCGAGAAAATTGGCCTGCTGGTCGTTCGTCTCGTTGTTCAAGAAATACTCGGTGAGGAATTGCGCGACGATGACGTGCAGGTTGTCGGTGTCGACCAGCCCGTGTTGCAGCTCGCGCACCTGCTCGCGCATGATCGTGAGCACCGAGTCGGGGTACACGGTGGTCACGTACAGGCCGCCGGCCGCCACCGCGCGCTCGAGGAACGGCGCTTCCACCGCGTACGTGAGGTTGCGGCGCGACCGCACCTCGGCGAACAGGCGGCCGCTCAACACGGCGGTCGCGACGCGCAGCGCCTGATAGTCCGGGCTCGTGGCAGCGGGACCGTTGTAGTAGCCAAGGATGTAATTCGTGGGCAGCGACCGCTGCTCGAGGACGACTGGTTGCGGCGTTCCGGGGACGGCCGGATCGCCGGATGTGTCCGTCGCCATACCGGCCGGGATGGCGTTCCACCGGTACCCGCCGGCGGACAGCGTGCCTAACGTACGCTGTACATCGCGCGCGACCTGCGCGCTGTCGACGTTTCCCACCACGACGACGAGCATGCGCGACGTGACGATCGCGGTGTCGCGGAAGCGGCGCAGTTCGGCGGCCGAGATCGACGCGATCGAGCGCTCCGTACCGGATGGTGCCAGTCCGTACGGTGTGCCCGGGAAGGCGACGCTGTCGGCCAGA
>DASYXE010000048.1:0-3166 GCA_035935375.1 Gemmatimonadaceae bacterium
CGGCGTACGGCTGAAGACCCAGTACACCGCCACCATGAGCCCGAAGCCGAGGATCATCCCGATGATCGGCGACAGAACAATGAACACCAGTGTCTTGGTCCATCCGGCCGGGATGATCGCCGAGAACCCGACTTTCGCGACGGCCGCTCCGCCATAGCCGCCGATCAACGCGTGCGACGAGCTGGATGGCAATCCAAAGAACCAGGTGATGATGTTCCACGCGATCGCGCCGAGCAGCGCGCCGAGGATGACGTTGGGATCGACCACAGAGATCCGGATCATCCCCTGCCCCATCGTCCGCGCGACCGCCGTCCCGACTGTGAACGCGGCGGCAAAATTGAACGCCGCCGCCCAGAGCACAGCGGGAAGCGGCTTGAGGACGCGCGTGCCCACCACTGTGGCGATGGAATTCGCCGAGTCGTGGAAGCCGTTGCTGAAGTCGAACAGGAACGCGATCGCGATGATCGCGATGACGTAGGTGACCACCGATCAGGCGTGTTTGAGAGCGATGCTCTCGAGGACGTTGGACACGTCCTCGCACTGATCGAGCGCGCGCTCGAGCGTGTCGTACAGCTCCTTCCACTTGATCACCTCGAGCGGGTCGGGCTTGCCGCGGAACAGCTCGCCCACCGCTTCGTGGTACAGCGCGTCCCCTTCTTCCTCGCGCATCTTGATCTCGCGGCCCTTCTCGACGACGAAGCGCACGTCCTTCATGTGCGCCACGGCGGCCTCGATCGCATCGGTGGCGCGAATGAGCACCTCGCAGATTTTCTTGGCTGCTTCGTGCACGTCGGTCACGTGGAACATGGCCGCGCGGCGCGCGGTGCCGTCCACGAGGTCCACCACGTTGTCCAACCGCGACGCGAGCAGATGGATGTCCTCGCGGTCGAACGGCGTGACGAACGTCTGGTCGATGCGCGCGATGATGTCGTGCGTGATCGTGTCGGCCTCGTGCTCGACGAGCTTGATCGCCGACACGAAGTGATCCATCCGCGTGGGCTCGGCGAATAAACCGGCCAGGAGGCGCGCCGCCGCCGTGAGGCGCTTGGACAACTGCTCGAACATCGCGAAGAACGCGGTCTCTCTCGGAATCAGACGCACGATATCTCCTGTTAGGCCGACACGCTGCGCGCGCGGGACGTGGCGCACGCGACGTGCCGCTCGGGATGCTCGACGAGCTCCGCGAGCGGCGTGCGATCGGCGTTGAGACAGCGCGCGATCCTGACGCCGCTCGACGTCCCGATGCGGGTCGCGCCCGCCGCGAGCATGCGAAGCGCGGCGTCGCAGTCCCGGACGCCGCCCGATGCCTTCACTCCCATCGCGCCGCCGACGGCGCGCCGCATGAGCGACACGGCGTGCGTCGTCGCGCCCCCGGCGGCGTGGACGCCGGTACTCGTCTTCACGAACGCCGCGCCGGCGTCCCGAGCGATGACGCTGGCTTCGGTGATCTCGGCGTCCGTTAGGACAGCGGTCTCGAGGATCACCTTCACCGGCCGGTCGCCGGCCGCGTCCACCACCGCCGAGACGTCGCGCAAGACGTGCACCCAGTCGCCCGACCGGATGTGGCCAATCGCCGCAACCATGTCGAGCTCGTCGGCACCGTTCGACAAGGCCACCGCCGATTCGCGCGCTTTGACCTCCGGCTCCGATGCGCCCAATGGGAACGCGACGACCGTCGCCACCTTGGTCTCTGCACCGCGCAATCGCGCCGCGCACAGCGGCACCCACACCGGATTGACGCACACGGCAACAAACCCGTGCTCGCGCGCCTCGTCGCACAATGACTCGATGTCGCCGCGCGTCGCTTCGGCCTTGGGGAGCGTGTGGTCAATGAGTGCCGCGATGCGCGCCACGGTTGGGAGAAGCACGGCTGATTCGATGAGAGCGAGTAACCCGAACTCGACGGCGCGGAGTTGGGCGAGGTGACGCAGAAGTTACACGGCCTGCCCCAACGCCGGAACCGCTCCCTCAGGACTCAGCCGTAATAGCCACCGAACACAGATCGGTGGCGACGCACCAACTGCGGGTCGGCGAACAGCGACACGAGCAGCATTCCGGTGACGAATCCTCCGACGTGCGCCCACACCGCAGTGCCCCCCGAGATCTGTGGATTCATCTGGCTCAGCTCGGGAAGACCCTCGAGCACCTGGATTCCGAACCAGTACAGGAGCACGAGCCACGCGCGGATCGGGATCACGAAGATGAAGAAGAACATGTTCACGCGCGCCCGCGGGTAGAGAATCAGGTACGCGCCCATGATTCCCGATATTGCACCGGACGCGCCGACGGTCGGCACCGGCGACGCGGCATTGATGGCGACGTGCAGCGCAGCAGCCGCGATCCCGCAAATGAGGTAGAAGACGAGGAACCGGCCCGAGCCCATGCTGTCTTCGACGCTGCGGCCGAAGACCCAAAAGAACAGCGAGTTGCCGAGGATGTGTCCCCAGCTGCCGTGCAAGAAAATCGAGAGGAGCGGGGTGAGGATGTTGATCGGCGAGTTGTCCACCGCGCAGACCATTCCCGGGCCGATCGGAACCGCGGTGCCAAGCGCGGCGCGATGGGTGAGCTCGGCCGGCACGAGACCATAGTCACACACGCTCTTGGCAAGAGCGTACGGGTCAGCGCCGGCCTTCTCGACCAGCAGCCACACGGCCCACGTGACGGCCAGAATCATGTACGTCATGCGCGGCCGACTGAGCCGTGGCAGATCGTCGCCGAGTGGGATCATTTAAGGCGGACAAAGCGAGATACGGGCGGAGACCGCCGGCCGGAAGGCGGACACAGCACGAGATGGCCGGACATGGACGAAGACGCGTGCGGTTGACTTATGCGACCGCACTCGGACGCCGGATTCGGCACATGGCCTCGCTGACTCAAGGAATTGCACGGTCGACTCGTCCGGCAGTGTCCTGCCTTGTCCGCCTTACCTGTCAGACTCGCGCATCAACGCACATCGAGGAAACTATGGCCGAAAAAGTAATCGGTATCGACCTGGGAACAACGAACTCGGTTGTCGCCGTGATGGAAGGCGGCGATCCCGTGGTCATCCCAAACGCCGAGGGCGGTCGTGTCACGCCGTCTGTGGTCGGGTTCACGAAGGACGGCGAGCGTTTGGTCGGCCAGGTCGCCAAGCGTCAAGCGGTGACCAACCCCCAGAACACCGTCT
>DASYXE010000049.1:0-1695 GCA_035935375.1 Gemmatimonadaceae bacterium
TGTTAGGCGAAGACCCGTCGTGCGTCCTCGCGCACTGCATGGACGGCTACCTCAATCTGCTGTCGAGCAAGCGCGCCGGGTTCGCGCAAGCCGCGCGCGCGCTCGACAACGCGTGCGAGGCCGCCGGACGGATCTCGGCTCTCGCGCCGCGGGAACGCGCACACGTGGCGGCGCTCGACGCATGGTGCAGCGGCGATCTGCGCGGCGCGGTCCACCACTGGGATGCGGCGCTGGACCACGCGCCGGTCGACATTCTGGCGCTCCGCGTGTCGCAGTTCGTGCTGTCGTATTTGGGCGAGAGCGCGCGCATGCGCGTCACCATCGAGCGGGCCCTGCCGGCGTGGGGGCCGCAGATGCCCGGCTACGGCTATGTGTTAGGCTGCCACGCCTACGCGCTCGAGGAATCGGGCGACTACGCGCACGCCGAGTCCACGGGCCGGCGCGCGGTGGAGATCAACCCGAGCGACATCTGGGCGGCGCACGCCGTGGCGCACGTCGCCGAGATGCAGGGCCGGTTAGGCGACGGCCTTACGTGGATCCGCGACGTGGCACCCCATTGGACGCACTGCAACAACTTCACGCTGCACCTTAGGTGGCACGAAGCGCTCTACCACCTGGACCTCGATCGCTACGATATTGTTCTCGATTTGTACGACGACGAGATCCGCCGCGTGGCGACCGATGAATATCTGGATATCACGAACGCCGTGTCGCTGCTGTGGCGGCTCGAGCAGGCCGGCGTCGACGTCGGAACGCGCTGGCGCGAGCTCGCCGACTGCGCACGGGGACACCAGAACGATCACGCACTGGTGTTCGTCGACCTGCACTACCTGATGGCGCTCGCCGCGGTGGACGACGAGCACGCTGTGGGCGAGTTCCTCGAGTCGTGCGAGCGATTCGCCCGGTTGGGCGAGCACACGGAGGCAACGGTGATGGCGGAAGTCGGATTGCCGCTCGCGCGCGCGGTGGTGGCGCACCGGCGCGGCGACTACGACCAGGTGGTCGACCTGCTCGCACCGGTTCACGATCGCATCAAGCATGTGGGCGGGAGCCACGCCCAACGGGACCTGTTCGAGCAGCTGCTCATCGACGCGGCGTGGCGCGCGCGTCGTCTCCCCATTGCCGACGAGCTCCTGGCCGAGCGAACGACGAAACGGCCGCGCAACATCTGGGGATGGAGGCAGTATGCGCGGGTGCTCGATGCGTTGGGTGCATCGGGCGCGTCGGCGGCGGCCCACCGCGCGGATGCGCTGCGTGCCAGCTGAGCGGAAGTCGATCGACACGCTGCTCACGCACACGGGCGGCGAGCCGTCGGACCGGCACGGCGCGGTGAACCCGCCGGTGTATCACGCTTCGACCATATTGTTCCCAACGGTGGCCGCGTACGAGCGGTCGCGCGATCCGGCGACGCGATTCGACGTGGTGCGCTACGGGCAGCTCGGCACCCCGACGACGTTTGCGCTAGAACAAGCCATCGCCGCCGTCGAAGGCGGATACCGGGCGATGCTGCTGCCGTCGGGGCTCGCGGCGGTGACCACCGCGCTCGACGCGCTCACCCAGCACGGCGATCACGTGCTCATGGTGGACACGGCGTACGCGTCGACGCGCAAGTTCTGCGACGCCACGCTGCCCAAGCGCGGCGTGAGGACGACGTACTATGATCCGTTGGTTGGGGCGGACATTCGCGCGCTGTTC
>DASYXE010000050.1:0-5104 GCA_035935375.1 Gemmatimonadaceae bacterium
ATACGGCATGTCGGGTCTCTTCCTCGGCGTCCCGTGTAAGTTAGGCAGGCGCGGCATCGAGCAGATTCTCCAGGTGGAGCTCACCGGCGACGAGCGGGCGGCGCTCGCCAAGAGCGCGGACGCCGTGCGGGAGCCGATGAACGTCGTCGGACTCTAATGGCCGGCTCGCAGACGCAGGCGTCGTTAGGCGTGGGGCCGGGGAGCCGGCTCCGGCTGTTCTGGCAGTCCACGGTGGGCAAGAAGATCGTCATGTCGGTCACGGGGCTCATCATGGTGGGCTTCGTGATCCTGCACATGATCGGCAACCTGCAGATCTTCGAGAGCGCGGCGCGGCTCAACGCGTACTCGCACTTCCTCCACCACACGATCAACGAGCTCTTGTGGCTGCTCCGGATCGTGCTGCTCGTGTCCGTGGTGCTCCACATCGTCGCGGCCGTCCAGCTCGCCCGCATCGACCGCGCGGCGCGGCCGGTACCCTACCGCAAGCGCGACCGTCAGGCAGCGACGATCGCGTCGCGCACGATGCTCTACGGCGGCGTCGCGATCGCGCTCTTCGTCATCTTCCATCTGCTGCACCTCACCACGGGCACTATCCGACCGGTGGCGTACACCGAGGGTGACGTGTACGCCAACGTCGTGGGCGGCTTCCGCGTGTGGTGGGTGACGCTGATCTACGTGCTCGCGATGATTGCGTTAGGCTTGCACATCTTTCACGGCGCGTGGAGCTCCATCCGGACGCTGGGCTTGAGCCGGCCCAGCGCCGAGCCGATCCGCCGGCCGGTGGCGACGCTCGTCGCCGCCCTTCTGTGGGCGGGGTTCTCGATCGTGCCCCTGGCCGTGTTCTTCGGGTGGGTGCGATGAGCGCGCGCCTCGATGCACGGGTTCCCGACGGGCCGATCGCCGACAAGTGGGACCGCCACAAATTCGAGATGAAGCTGGTCAACCCGGCGAACAAGCGAAAGCACACGGTGCTCGTCGTCGGATCCGGCCTCGCCGGCGCGTCGGCCGCGGCCTCGCTCGCCGAGCTCGGCTACCAGGTCAAGTGCTTTTGCTTTCAGGACTCGCCGCGCCGAGCGCACAGCATCGCCGCGCAGGGCGGCATCAACGCCGCCAAGAATTATCAGAACGACGGCGACTCGATCTACCGGCTCTTCTACGACACGGTGAAGGGCGGCGACTTTCGCTCGCGCGAGGCGAACGTGTACCGCCTGGCGCAGATGAGTCTCAACATCATCGACCAGTGCGTGGCGCAGGGTGTGCCGTTCGCCCGCGAGTACGGCGGCCTCCTGGCCAACCGGTCGTTCGGCGGCGCGCAGGTATCGCGCACCTTCTACGCGCGCGGCCAGACCGGCCAGCAGCTTCTGTTAGGCGCCTATCAGGCGCTCGAGCGCCAGGTCGGACTCGGCCGCCTGACGATGTTTCCGCGCACGGAGATGCTGGACCTCGTCGTGATCGACGGCCGCGCGCGCGGGATCGTGGTGCGCGATCTGGTCACGGGCGCGGTGACGTCGCACTCGGCCGATGTCGTCGTGTTGGCCACGGGCGGGTACGGGAACGTGTTCTACCTCTCGACCAACGCCAGAGGGTCCAACTGCACGGCGATCTGGCGCGCGTACAAGCGCGGCGCCGGGTTTGCCAATCCGTGCTTCACGCAGATCCACCCCACGTGCATTCCGCAGAGCGGCGAGCACCAGTCGAAGCTGACGCTCATGAGCGAGTCGCTGCGCAACGATGGCCGGGTGTGGGTGCCGAAATCGAAGGGCGACGCGCGCCCGCCGAACCAGGTCCCCGAAGCGGAGCGGGACTACTACCTCGAACGCAAGTACCCGAGCTTCGGCAACCTGTCGCCGCGCGACATCGCGTCGCGCGCGGCCAAGGAAGTGTGCGACGAGGGCCGCGGCGTGGGGCCGGGCGGCCGCGGCGTGTACCTCGACTTCGCCGACGCCATCAAGCGCTTAGGCGAACAGACCATCCGCGAGCGGTACGGCAACCTGTTCGAGATGTACGAGCGCATCACGGACGAGAATCCGTACCGGGTGCCGATGCGCATCTATCCCGCCGTGCACTACACTATGGGCGGCCTGTGGGTCGACTACAACTTGATGAGCACGATCCCGGGGCTGCACGTGGCGGGCGAGGCGAATTTCTCCGACCACGGGGCCAACCGGTTGGGCGCGAGCGCGCTCATGCAGGGTCTGGCCGACGGATACTTCGTGATTCCGTACACGGTCGGCGACTACATCGGGTCGACCAAGCTCGAGCGCGTCGACGAGTCGCACGCGGCGTTCAAGGACGTGGAACGGGGGGTGGCGGAGCGCACGGCCACGCTCCTCGCGATCGACGGCACCCGAACGGTCGATTCGTTCCACCGCGAGTTAGGCAAGGTGATGTGGGAGTATTGCGGGATGGCCCGCAACGAGAAAGGCCTGACGTACGCGCTCGAGAAAATCCCGCAGATCCGCGACGAGTTCTGGCGGAACGTGGACGTGCCCGGCAGCGCGGCGGAGCTCAACCAGGCGCTCGAGAAGGCGGGCCGCGTGGCGGACTTTCTGGAGTTAGGCGAATTGATCTGTCGCGACGCGCTCGAGCGCCGCGAGTCGTGCGGCGCGCACTTCCGGGAGGAGTTCCAGACGCCGGACGGCGAGGCGCTCCGCGACGACGCACATTGTGCGCACGTCGCGGTGTGGCAGTACCGCGGTGAGCATCAACCGCCCGAGCGGCTGCAGGAGCCGCTCGAATTCGAGCACGTCCACCTCTCGCAGCGCAGCTACAAGTAGGGCATCACTCGACGTTTCATGGGAGTGCGAGCGTGAAGTTCACTTTGCACGTGTGGCGGCAGGCGGGACCGATGGCGGTCGGCGGGTTCGCGACCTACGAGGCGGCCGACATCAGCGGGGATATGTCGTTCCTCGAGATGATGGACGCGGTGAACGAGTCGCTCATCGAGCGCGGCGAGCAGCCGGTAGCGTTCGACCACGACTGCCGCGAAGGCATCTGCGGCATGTGCGGCATGATGATCAACGGCATCGCACACGGCCCCATGCGCGCGACGGCCACGTGCCAGCTCTTCATGCGGCACTTCAGGGATGGCGACACCATCTATGTCGAGCCGTGGCGTGCGCGCGCCTTCCCGGTGATCAAGGACCTGGTCGTCGACCGCAGCGCGTTCGACCGTGTGATCGCGGCCGGCGGTTTCATCACCGCGCCCACGGGCGGCGCACGCGACGCGAACACCATTCTCGTCTCCAAGTCCGACGCCGACGATGCAATGGATGCCGCCGCATGCATCGGCTGCGGCGCCTGCGTGGCGGCGTGCCCTAACGGATCAGCCTCGCTCTTCGCCGGCGCCAAGATCGCGCACTTGGGCGTTCTCCCCCAGGGCCAAGCCGAACGACGGCAGCGCGTGCTGCGCATGATCGCGCAGATGGACGAGGAAGCCTTCGGCGGCTGCACGTGGCACGGCGAGTGTCACGAAGCCTGTCCGAAAGCGATCAGCCTCGATGTGATCGCGCGCATGAACGGCGACTACATTCGCGCGCTCTGGGCCACGCACGAGGTAAACCAGGAGCAGGGGGCCGGCTGAGCGCACGGGCAGGTCTCTTGAACAACTGCTTGGAAAGGATAACAAAAGGGAAACAAGGGATAACGAAAGTGATCGTTCTGCGCGGGGGAAGCGGCGTTGCCTAACGGGTGGAGATTGGGCTTTTTGTTGTTAACAACACAACAATAACAACAACCTCTTTCCCATTGCGCTACTGCACCTTCCCCCTGCGCAGAACGATCACTTTCGTTATCCCTTGTTTCCCTTTTGTTATCCTTTCCAAGCAGTTTGTCGAGCCAACCTTCGGCCTGCGCGACTCGGCCCGCGCATCAGATCTTCGGCAGCGTGACGCCGTGTTGCCCTTGGTACTTGCCTTTCTTGTCTTTGTAGGACGTCTCGGGCGGTTCATCACCTTCGAAGAACACCACCTGCGCGATGCCCTCGTTGGCGTAGATGCGCGCGGGGAGCGGCGTGGTGTTCGAGATCTCGAGCGTCACGAACCCTTCCCATTCCGGCTCGAACGGCGTGACGTTCGTGATGATGCCGCAGCGCGCATACGTCGACTTGCCGAGCGTCAGCGTTAGCACGTTCCGAGGAATGCGGAAGTATTCCACCGAGCGCGCGAGCGCAAAGCTGTTGGGCGGGACGATGCACACGTCACCCTCGAATTCGACGAACGATTTGGGATCGAAATTCTTGGGGTCCACCACCGAGCTCAACACGTTGGTGAAGATCCGGAACTCGCGCGCCACGCGCATGTCGTAGCCGTAGGAGCTGACGCCGAACGAGATCACGCCCTCGCGCACCTGACGGTCCTCGAACGGCTCGATCATGTGGTGTTCGAGCGCCATGCGGCGAATCCAGCGATCACTCTTGAGCGACATGTCGGGCAGCGGAAGGAGGGTTGTGACAACCGGCGGCAAGCGGCGGGCAATGTATGTGCGCCGCTATGAGTTCGCTACGTTGACACTCGGCGAGACGTCGCGATAAGTTTCCGGTGTTGGACAACGTGAAAAATTTCACGAGCTGGGAGCCGGATGGGACGAGACTACTTTCCGATTCTTTTGCTGGTCGGCTTCGTCGCGGCAAACGCGGTGATGATGCTCGTCGTCTCCCACCTCACGATACGGCCGCGTCCAACGCCTGAAAAACAGACCCCGTACGAGTCCGGAATGCCGCCGCTGGGCGATGCCCGCGAACGCTTCTCCGTGAAGTTCTACATGGTCGCGATGCTCTTCATCGTCTTCGACATCGAGACCGTCTTCCTCATCCCGTGGGGAGCCTCGTTCCGCCAACTGTCGTGCGGCGTTCCACTCGCCAACGGCGTCTGTCCGGCCGGCCAAGTCTCATTCTTCGGATTCGGTGAAATGATCGTGTTCATCGTGATCCTCGCCGTCGGCCTCGCTTACGTGTGGAAAAAAGGAGCACTCCAATGGGATTGACCGCTCGTCCCTCGGATAATCTCGCTCGCGCCGACACGACACCCGGATCGGGCGAAAGCTGGGTCGCCACGCGTCTCGACTTCCTCGTCAATTGGGGTCGCGCGGGATCGCTGTGGCCCAT
>DASYXE010000051.1:0-7340 GCA_035935375.1 Gemmatimonadaceae bacterium
GTTAGGCGTAAAGCCGGTCGATTGGTTGGGCAACCCGCGCTGGGCCATGCCCGCGATCATCGGGCTCGCGGTGTGGAAGAACTTCGGGTACAACATGCTCATCTTCATCGCCGGCTTGCAGAGCGTGCCCGAAGAGCTGTACGAAGCGGCGCGCATCGATGGCGCCGGCGCATTGCGCCAATTTCGGAGCGTCACGCTGCCGAGTCTCGCGCCCACGTTTTTCTTCGTGGGCGTGGTCACGATGATCGGCTACTTCCAGTTGTTCGCCGAGCCCTACGTGATGACGCAGGGCGGCCCGCTCAAGAGCACCACCAGCCTCGTGCTGTTCATGTACACGGAAGGCTTCCGCTGGTGGCGGTTAGGCAACGCCGCGGCGATCGCGTTCGTGCTGTTCGTGATCATCCTCGCCTGGACCGTGCTCCAGCTGCGTCTGGACCGCCGCCGCGCATGACGAGCGCCGTCGCCGCCGTTCCCATGCCACGCCGCGTGCGCCTGGCGCCGCTCGCGCTCCATCTGGCGCTCATCCTCGGCGCACTCCTCGCCCTGTTCCCGCTCCTCTGGATGGTCTCGGCGTCCTTCATGCAAACGGGGATGGCGAACCAGTATCCGCCGCACCTCCTGCCGCGACACCCGACCTTCGCGCACTACCGCGAGATCTTCACGCGCCTCTCGATGGGCCGGTTCGTGCTCAACAGCGCCATCATCTCCCTGATCGTGACCGGCCTGTCGCTCTTCATCAACTCGGCCGCGGGATACGCGTTCGCGAAGCTGCGCTTTCGCGGACGCGACAAGCTGTTCCGCGGGCTCATGCTCGGCCTCGTCGTGCCGGTGCAAGTCGCCATGCTGCCGCTCTTTCTGTTATTCAAGGAGATGCGGCTGATCAACACGTACTGGGGCGTGATCATCCCATCGTTAGCCAGCATCTTCGGCATCTTCCTCATCCGCCAATACACGCTCGACATTCCCGACGATCTGCTCGACGCCGCGCGGATCGACGGCGCGAGCGAGCTCCGCATCTATCGCTCCGTCGTGCTGCCGGTGATCGTGCCCATCCTCGCCACGCTCGCGATCTGGACGTTCCTCACGACGTGGAACGACTTCATGTGGCCGCTCATCGTGCTCAGCGATCAATCGAAGATGACGCTGCCGGTGGCGCTCGCGAACCTGGCCGGCGAGCACGTGCAGGACACGGAGCTCATGATGGCGGGCTCGGTGGTCACCGTGCTGCCGGTACTGCTCGTCTTCCTGTTCCTCCAGCGCTACTACGTGCAGGGGATCATGTCGGGGAGCGTCAAGGGATGACGGGCGCGCGCGCCGCGTGCCTAACGGCGCTGGCAGTGGCGTGCGGCGCGCTGCGCGCGGCGGCGCAAACGACGGTGCTCGATACGTTCGATTCGGTATCGGCGTGGAGCGCGCGGCCGTCGGACGGGGTGTCGTTTCACATTTCCGCCGATTCGGGCCGCCATGGTTCGGCGATGCGGCTCGACTTCGACTTTCATGGACGCGCCGGCTACGCCATCGCGCACCGGGCGATCGACCTGCCGCTGCCGCCTGACTACGAGCTCTCGTTCTCGGTGCGTGGCGACGCACCCCGGGAGAACCTCGAGTTCAAGCTCATCGATTCGACGGGCGACAACGTCTGGTGGCACAATGCCGTCGACTTCGCGTTCCCGAGGCAGTGGAGCACGGTGCGCTATCGCGCGAGCGACATCGCCTTCGCCTGGGGCCCGGCGGGCGGCGGCGTGCTGCACCGCGCGGCGGCGCTCGAGATCGCGGTCACGGCGCGGCAGGGCGGCCGCGGCACCGACTGGATCGACGACCTCGCATTCCGGCCGCGCGAGGCCGAACGGCCGTACGACCTCACGCCGTCAGTCACCGCGTCGTCTGCGGCCCCCGGACAGGAACCGCAGAAGGCACTCGATGGCACAACGATGACCTCGTGGCGCTCGACCGCCGGCGGGCGCCAGTGGCTTACCGTCGACTTCGGCCGCGACCGCGACTTGGGAGGCCTAACGATTCGGTGGGAGCCATACGAGCACGCCGTCGACTACGATGTCGACACCTCGTCCGATGGCGCTCACTGGACGCTCGCGCACGCGGTTCGCGGCAGCGATGGCGGCCGCGACGACATCCCGCTGCCCCGCGCCGACTCGCGATGGCTGCGCATCGTGATGCTCCGCCCGGCGGATTCCCGTGGCTACTCGCTGCGCGAGATCGAAGTCCAACCGGACGGTTGGGCGGACAGCGCGAACGCGTTCTTCAGACACCTGGCCGAGCATACGGCCCGCGGCACATATCCCCGATATCTGTACGGCGAGCAATCGTACTGGACCGTGCTCGGCGTCAGCGGTGGCCGCCACCAGGGTTTGCTCGACGAAGACGGCATGCTCGAGAGCGACAAGGGACAATTCTCCATCCAACCGTTCCTCTTCGTGAACGGCTTCCTCGAAAGTTGGGCGTACACGCCGCCAACACAGTCGCTCGCGCGCGGGTACCTCCCGATTCCAACGGTAACGTGGCCAACCGGAGACGTGTCGCTCGAGGTCACGGCATTCGCGGATGGAGCGCCCGACTCGTCCGCGCTCTTCGCGCGATACCGCCTGCGGAACCCAGCCCGCCGGATGCGCCACGTGAGACTGCTCCTCGCGATTCGCCACTTCCAGGTGAATCCGCCGTGGCAGTTTCTCAACGTGCTCGGTGGCGTCGCGCCGGTCGACTCGTTGTCGCTCGAAGGCGATCGCGTGCGCGTGAACGGCGATCGCTGGGTGATCCCACTGTCTCGCCCGTCGGAGTTTGGCGCGGCGAACTTCGATGAGGGTGGCCTTCGCTCCACGCTCCCGGCTGGCCGTGTGCCCACGCGCACGTCGGCAGTCGACTCATCCGGCTGGGCGTCCGGCACGCTCGCATTCGATCTCGATGTTCCGCCCGGCGGCGCCCGCGACGTCGACATCGAGCTTCCGTTTCCCGGCGACACTGCGACCGACGCGCAGCCGGCCGCCGGCATGCCTCACGTGCGCGACACCGCGGACGTCAATCGCCGCCTGGCCGCGGTCGAGGCCCGTTGGGCAACCACCCTCGGTGCGCTGGATCTCGAGCTGCCCCCCGCCGCGATGGACGTGGTGCGCACGCTCCGCACGAACATCGCCAACATTCTCATCGAGCGCGACGGCGTTCGCCTGCAGCCCGGAACGCGCGACTACGCGCGCTCCTGGATCCGCGATGGCGCGCTGATGTCGGTCGCGCTGCTGCGCACCGGCTTCCCCGATCCGGTGCGCGAGTTCGCCGAGTGGTACGCGGAATATCAGCAGGCTAACGGAAGCGTTCCATGCTGCGTCGATGAGCGCGGCGCCGACCCGGTGCCGGAACACGACAGCCACGGCGAGCTGATCTTCCTCATCATGTCGTACTACCGATACACGCACGACCGCGCATTTCTGAAGCAGATGTGGCCGCACATCGCGCGCGCGGCCGCGTACATCGATACCCTCCGCGCCCAACGCATGACGCCGCAGTACGCCGCGCCCGAGATGCGCGCCTACTACGGACTCCTCCCGCAATCGATCAGCCACGAGGGCTACTCGGCCAAGCCGATGCACTCGTACTGGGACGACTTCTTCGCCCTCCGCGGCCTCGTCGATGCCGCCGACGCCGCCACGGCGTTAGGCCTGACGAACGACGCGCGCCGCCTTGCCGCCCAACGCGACGACCTCCGCCGCGACATCATGGCATCGATCGGCCTCGCCATGAAGGCACACGACATCGACTTCATCCCCGGCAGCGTCGAGCTCGGCGACTTCGATGCGACGTCGACCGCCATCGCCGTGTCGCCCGTGGGCGAGCTCGCACACCTCCCCGACACGGCGCTGCGGCGTACGTTCGAGCGCTACTGGGATGGTGCGAGCCGCCGGCCCGACAGCGCGGGCTGGAGCGCCTATACGCCCTACGAAACGCGGATGATCGGCACGTTCGTCCGCCTCGGGTGGCGCGGCCGCGCGCAGCAGCTCCTCGCGCAATTTCTGCGCGACCGCCGGCCGGCCGCGTGGAACGAGTGGGCCGAGGTCGTGTGGCGCGACCCGCGCTCGCCGAACTTCATCGGCGACATGCCGCACGCCTGGGTCGGCGCGGAATACATCCGGTCGATCATGGACTGCTTCGCCTACGAGCGGGGCGCCGACAGCGCCCTGATCGTCGGGGCCGGCGTGCCGGCGTCGTGGGTCGATCAGGCGCCCGGCCTCGTGGCGCGCCGCCTGCCCACCGTGCACGGCCCGCTCGACCTCGCGATGCTCGGCGACGCACGGTCGGTGCGCATTCAGTTAGGCGGCAACGTGACCGTCCCTCCAGGGGGCGTCGTCGTCGAGTCGCCCTACGACGGCCCGGTTCAGCGGGCCACCGTGAACGGCGCCGCCGTTCGCCTAACGAGCGACCATGCGGTCGTCGTTCGCCGCCTCCCGGCAACGGTCGTCCTATGGTACTGACGTCCACCCAACGCCCGTCAGATCGACAGCGCGTCGAGCGGCGCCGCCAGCACCTCGCCGTGCGTCCGGATGACCTCGGAGTAGTAGCGCGCACTCGCTTTCGGCGTGCGCTCCAGCGTCGCGTAGTCGATGTGCACGAGCCCGAACCGCTTCGAGAAGCCGAGGCTCCATTCGTAGTTGTCGAACAGGGACCACGCGAAGTACCCGTTGAGATTCACGCCCTGTCGCATTGCCTCGCGCGCCGCCAGCAGATGTTCGCGCAGGTACCACGTGCGGACTGGATCATCGACCCGACCATCGATCGGCGTCGGCGGATCGTAAATCGCCGCTCCATTCTCCGTGATATAGAGAGGCAAATCGCCGTAGCGTTCCTTCACCCACAGCAGCACACGCGTGAGCGCGGGCGCGAACACTTCCCATCCGGTCTCGGTGTAGACGTGTTGCGGCTGGTGCACGCCGCGCGCGCGCACCGGCCACACCGTGGGATCGTCGCGGGTCACGTTGCGCGTGTAGTAGTTGATGCCGAGAAAGTCGATCGGTTGGGCGATGAGCTCCATGTCGCGTACCCTCGGCTCGCGCCACGCGTCGCCGAAAATCTCGCGCAGCTCCTCGGGATATCGGCCGAGGAACACCGGATCGAGATATTGGCGGTTCATGTACGCGTCAGCGCGGCGCGCCGCGGCCTGATCGGCTGGATCATCGGACGCCTGATATTTTGGCTCGAGATTGACGACGATGCCGATGCGGTGCTTGCCGATCGCGCGATACGCTTGCACCGCGCGTCCGTGCGCGCGCAGGAGGTTGTGCGACGCGATCGGCGCTTCGTACAGGTTCCTGTGTCCGGGCGCGAGCGCGCCATGCAGGTAGCCGCCGTCGCTCACCACCCACGGCTCATTGAGCGTGTTCCAGAGCGTCACGCGATCGTCCAGCGCGCGTCCCACGACCGTCACATAGTCCGCGAACCAATTGTCGATGTCGCTGTTGAGCCATCCACCGCGATCGTCCAGCGCGGCCGGGAGGTCCCAGTGGTACAGCGTCACCATCGGTTGAATGCCCGCTGCGAGCAGCGCGTCCACCAACCGGTCATAGAAGGCGAGGCCCGCCGCATTCACGGCGCCTGTTCCCGAAGGGAGGATGCGGCTCCACGCGATGCTGAAGCGGTACGCGGTCAATCCGAGGTCGCGCATGAGCTGCACGTCGTCCGCCCAACGGTGATAATGATCCACCGCGACGTCGCCCGTTTCGCCGTTCGCCGTTCGCCCCGGCGTGTGCGCGAAGCGGTGCCAGATGCTCGGTCCCGCGCCGTCGGCGAGCGGCGACCCTTCGATCTGGTAGGCGGACGTGGCGGCCCCCCACAGGAAGCCTTCGGGGAACCGGTCAGCGTTGGGCATGTGACTCGTAGAGGACTCCATGGCTAGCGTGCAACTCGAAGGAGTACAAAAAATATACGACGGCGGCGCGCGCGCTCACATCGCCGTGCACAACATCGATCTCGAGATCGACGACGGCGAGCTGGTAGTCCTCGTTGGGCCGTCGGGATGTGGCAAAACGACCACGCTTCGCATGATTGCCGGTCTCGAATCCGTTACGCGCGGCACGCTGCGCATCGGCGGTCGCGTCGTGAACGACGTGCCGCCCAAGGACCGCGACATCGCGATGGTCTTCCAGAACTATGCCCTGTATCCGCATATGACCGTGCGAGAGAACATGGGCTTTGCACTCACCTTGCGCCACGTGGGCCGTGCCGAAGTAGACGCGCGCGTGCGCGACGCCGCCACGATTCTTGGCATCGAGGAGCTGCTCGACCGGCGGCCGCGCCAGCTTTCGGGCGGCCAGCGCCAGCGTGTCGCCTTGGGCCGAGCGATCGTGCGGCACCCGCAGGTTTTTCTGTTCGACGAGCCCTTGTCCAACCTCGACGCCAAGCTGCGGGTGCAGATGCGCCGCGAGATCGCTCGGCTGCACCGCCAGCTCGCGGCGACGATGGTGTACGTGACGCACGACCAGGTGGAAGCGATGACGTTGGGCAATCGCATCGTGGTCATGAACGCCGGCCGCGTGCAGCAGGTGGGTGCGCCGCTCGAGCTCTACGAACGGCCCGACAACGCGTTCGTGGCGACGTTCATCGGGAGCCCGCCCATGAACCTGGTGCCCGCGCGCCTAACGCGAGACGGCGGTCTGCGCGTGGTGGCCGACGACGGCGCCTTCGCGGTGCGCGCGCCGGATGCGTGGGTCGCGCTGTTGGATTCCAGCGGGGAGCGGCGGATCCTGTTCGGCGTGAGGCCCGAGCACCTGCGCATCGAGCCGGCCGGGTCGAGCGGGGGTATTGCGGCGCGCCTCGACCTCGTGGAGCCCATGGGCGCCGAGCTCTATCTGTCGCTACGGGCCGGGCAACACGATCTCATGGCGCGGGTCGCGCCGCAGCCGCTGCCCCCGGTCGGAACCGAGATCGTGCTGGCCATCGACGAGGCGCGAGCCCACTGCTTTGATGTCGAGACCTCGGTCCGGCTGGGTTGAGCCTCGTGCGCCGCGATCGCTCCCGAGCCCGCCACACGCTCCGTTCGTTTCGTTAGGCCGAGTGTCGCGGCAGCGCCGGTAGTGGCCGGAGGCCCGGCGGCGCGGCTGGTTGGCGTTCGGCCCTTGCGCGAGATTGCCTTTCGTTAGGCACATCGCGCGGCGCCCGATGGCCGTCGCGCGGGACTCGCGTGCGCGGTGTGCAATCGGTTGCGGGCCGCGTCCCGATGCGCTAGGTTGAACAGTGTCGCGATGAAGTCACCAGCGCGATAGTCTTTTTCCGGCGCTTCTGGCGACGCCCCCACCTACGAGGCGCGCCATGCCCGGTCACCGCAGCGAATCCTTCCACCTCGA